>NZ_JBLTJC010000208.1:0-18160 GCF_048158785.1 Streptomyces colwelliae
GTGGGGTAGCTTTCACGGCGCTGTAGGGGAGTGCCAACAGGAGCGGGGAGCGGGGTTTGCGCGAGTACAACAACCCTCCGTTGGCGTTGGCACCGCCGGTGGGCGGTCTGGCCGACGTCGTCTTCGAGCGTGCCCAGGACGACCCCCTCCATGTCTCCCTCGGCCGCAAGGACGAGCAGGACGAATGGCGGGATGTGACCGCCGCCGAGTTCCGCGACGAGGTCCTCGCCCTCGCCAAGGGACTGCTCGCCCAGGGCATCCGCTTCGGCGACCGGGTCGCGATCATGTCCCGCACCCGGTACGAGTGGACGCTGTTCGACTACGCGCTGTGGACGATCGGCGCCCAGGTGGTGCCGGTCTACCCCACGTCGTCGGCCGAGCAGTGCTTCTGGATGCTGCACGACGCGCAGGTCTCGGCGGCGATGGTCGAGCACGAGGACCACGCGATGACCATCGCCACCGTCATCGACCGCCTCCCCGCGCTGCACCAGCTGTGGCAGCTCGACACGGGCGCCGTGCAGGCGTTGTACGACGCCGGCGCGCACATCGACGACGAGGTGGTGCACCGGCACCGCCAGGCCGTCACCCCGGACTCGACCGCGACGATCATCTACACCTCGGGCACCACGGGCAGACCCAAGGGCTGTGTCATCTCGCATGGCAACTTCGTGTACGAGGCGGACACGGTCATCGACCGCTGGGAGTCCGTCTTCCACTCGAAGAAGGGCGACGAGGTCGCGACCCTGCTGTTCCTGCCGCTGGCGCACGTCTTCGGGCGGATGGTGCAGGTCGCGGCGATCCGCGGCGGGGTCCGCTTCGGCCACCAGCCGCAGCTCAACGCGGCCGCCCTGCTGCCCGACCTGGTCGCGTTCAAGCCGACGTTCATCCTCGCCGTGCCGTACATCTTCGAGAAGGTCTTCAACGCGGCCCGCCGCAAGGCCGAGAAGGACGGCAAGGCCGGCCCGTTCGAGAAGGCCGTCGACATCGCGGTGCGGTACGCGGACGCGGTCGAGGAGAAGGCCTGGGGCATCGGGCCCGGACCGTCGGCGGGGCTGCGCATGCAGCACCAGCTCTTCGACAAACTCGTCTACTCCAAGGTGCGGGCCGCGATGGGCGGCCGTATCCGCAACGCCATGTCCGGCGGGTCGGCCATGGACCGCCGCCTCGGACTGTTCTTCGCGGGCGCGGGCGTCCAGATCTACGAGGGCTACGGCCTCACCGAGTCGACGGCCGCAGCGACCGCCAACCCGCCCGAGCGCACCCGCTACGGCACGGTCGGCCAGGCCATCCCCGGTGTCACCGTGCACATCGCGGACGACGGCGAGATCTGGCTGAACGGCCCCAACATCTTCCAGGGCTACCTCAACAACCAGAAGGCCACCGACGAGACCCTGCACGACGGCTGGCTCGCCACCGGTGACCTGGGCTCCCTCGACGAGGACGGCTATCTCACCATCACCGGGCGCAAGAAGGAGATCCTGGTGACCTCCGGCGGCAAGAGCGTCGCGCCCGGGCTCCTCGAGGAGCGGGTGCGGGACCATCCGCTGGTCTCGCAGTGCATCGTCGTCGGCAACGACCGCCCCTACATCGCCGCGCTGGTCACCCTCGACCACGAGGCCGTCGAGCACTGGCTCACCATGCGCGGCAAGCCGCAGCTGTCCCCGGCCGAGCTGGTGCGGGACGCCGACCTGGAGACCGAGGTGCGGCGCGCGGTGGTCGCCGCCAACACCCTGGTCTCGCAGGCCGAGTCGATCCGCACCTTCCGGATACTGGCCCAGCCGTTCACCGAGGAACACGGGCTGCTGACCCCGTCCCTGAAGCTGAAGCGCAAGGCCATCGAGAACACGTACTCGAACGAGGTCGAGGCGCTGTACCGGTCCTGAACTCCCGCCGCCGGTCCGTTCGCCGTGGGGGCCCGTGGTCGGCGAGGCCTTCACCACACCTTTTCATCCGATGTTTCCTGCATACGATGTTCCGTCTGGAGGATCCCGGGCAACGTCCTGCTCATGCGCGCATACCTGCTCTCCCGAGGGGTGCGGGTCTCGGAGTCCAGACAGGTGCTGGCGTTCACACGAGCGCACCATGTTCACGGTCCGCGGCCAATGGTCCGGACCGAATGACATCGGATGCATTTCTCGCCAATCTTGGGCCACCGGCGACGATTCACCGCTCGGTCCGGACGGATTACGCGGTCAGGAATGCGGCACAGCCCCTGATCGTTGACGATGTGAGTACCACCCGACGACTGAAGGATCGAGAGCTCGTGAGCAGCAAGGTCCCCCCGATCATCCTCAACAACGGTGTCGAGATGCCCCAGCTGGGCTTCGGCGTCTGGCAGGTGCCGGACGACGAGGCGGAGCGGGCGGTGGCCACCGCGCTCGAGGCCGGGTACCGCAGCATCGACACGGCTGCGATCTACGGCAACGAAGAGGGCACCGGCAAGGCCATCGCCGCGTCCGACATCCCGCGCGAGGACCTCTTCGTCACCACCAAGCTCTGGAACAGCGACCAGGGATACGACGCCACACTGCGCGCCTTCGACGTGTCGCTGGCGAAGCTCGGCCTGGAGTACCTGGATCTGTATCTGATCCACTGGCCCACCCCGGCCCGGGACAAGTACCTCGACAGCTACAAGGCGTTCGAGAAGCTGTACGCGGACGGCCGGGTTCGTGCCATCGGCGTCTCCAACTTCGAACCCGACCACCTGGCCCGGCTGATCGAGGGCACCTCGGTGATCCCGGCGGTCGACCAGATCGAACTGCACCCGCAGTTCCAGCAGCGCGCCGGGCGCGAGTACCAGGCGGAGCAGGGCATCGCGACCGAGGCCTGGTCGCCGCTCGGCTCGGGCAAGGGCCTCCTGGAGGTCCCGGCGATCGTCGCCATCGCCCAGAAGCACGGCCGCACCCCGGCCCAGGTCGTCCTGCGCTGGCACATCCAGCTCGGCAACGTGGTGATCCCCAAGTCCGTGACGCCGTCGCGGATCAAGGAGAACATCGAGGTCTTCGACTTCAGCCTGGACACCGAGGACCTCGCGGCGATCAGCGCGCTGAACGAGGACCGGCGGCTGGGTCCCGACCCGTCGACGTTCAACGCGGCCTGAAATCAAGGCACATGGCCTGAACCCCAGGTAGTTCGAGCGCCCCGGAGCCTGTCGGCTCCGGGGCGCATCGTCTTTCCGTGCCGCCATCATTTTTCCGCGCCGCCGGCCCACTTGGTTCGTACCAGGGTCTTGACGCGAGCATGCCGACGGGTCCACCTTGTTGCGCACCCGGTAAGGAAACTTTCCTAACAGAAGGGTCCCCCACAGTGCGCATGCGAACACTGACCCTCGCCGCGGCCTCAGGTGCCGCCCTGCTCGCCGCCGGAGTGCTCCCCGCGAGCGCCTCCGGCGCCACCCCCAAGTCGGCTCAGGAGGGCTCGGTCAGCGCGGCCGACCTGCTCTCCAAGGTGACGTCCTGCTCGCAGATATCGAACGGCAAGTACCGCACCGACGACGAGACCTCGGCCACCATCCCGGTCTGCGGCAAGAACGGCGCCGTGTTCTGGAAGGCCGACATGGACATCGACTGCGACGGCCAGCGCACCGCCAACTGCAACGAGAACGCCGACCCCTGGTACCAGGACGACACGGCGTTCCACCAGTCCAACGGCCAGCCCCTGAAGGCGGATTCACTGCCGTACAT
The DNA here is from genome assembly GCF_048158785.1 of Streptomyces colwelliae. Taxonomy (NCBI): domain Bacteria; kingdom Bacillati; phylum Actinomycetota; class Actinomycetes; order Kitasatosporales; family Streptomycetaceae; genus Streptomyces; species Streptomyces colwelliae. Next base: position 3,684 of record NZ_JBLTJC010000208.1, read on the forward strand.
CGTGGTGCCCAGCTCCAGCAGCATCTGGAACTACTCCGGCGCCGGCATCAAGGGCGGCGGCGTGGTCGCCGTGATCTACAACAACAAGGTCGAGTACGCGGTCGTCGGCGACACCGGCCCCACCAACATCATCGGCGAGGCCTCGTACGCCACGGCCAGCGCCCTCGGCATCGACCCCGACCCGGCGACCGGCGGGGCCGAGTCCGGCGTGACGTACATCCTGTTCAAGAACTCGACGGTCTCCCCCATCGAGAGCCACAGCGCGGCGGTCTCGCTGGGCGACCAGCTGGCGAAGCAGTTCCTGGCGAACAACTGAGCCCGGGAGGACATGACTTGGCCCGTTGTCGCGACTGTTCTCGACGGTTCGCGACAACGGGCCTTTCCCGTGGACGAGTTGGGTCCGCTACGTCAGTTGGGCTGCCCGATCGGCCGTACGACGACGGTGTTGATGTCGACGCCGGCGGGCTGGCGGATCGACCAGAGGATCGTGTCGGCGATCTGGTCGGCGGTGAGGAGATGGCCGGGCGGCAGGCTGCCGTTGCCGTCCCAGAACGGGGTCTCCACGCGGCCGGGGGCGACCAGCGTCACCCCGATGCCGAACTCGGTGACCTCGCGCCGGGTGTTCTCGGCGAGACCGGTCATCGCCCACTTGGTCGCGCCGTAGATGTTGCCGGGGGTGTGCACGAACCCGGCGACGCTGCCGATCAGCACGATCCGGCCGTGCGTCTGCTTCAGCGCGTCGACGGACGCCCGGATCAGCAGGGCGGGGCCGAGGACGTTGGTGAGCACCATCTCGGTCCACCCGGCCGGGTCGCCCTCGGCGACCGAGTCGTGCGTGGCGATCCCGGCGTTGGCGACGACCGCGTCGAGCCGACCGAACTGTTTGAGGGTCGTCTCGACGGCGGCCTGCACCTCGTCGTACTCGGCGGCACTGCCGGGGATCGTCAACAGGCCCTCGGGGTGGCCCAGTTGAGCGGCAAAGGCGTGCAGCCGCTGCTCGCTGCGGCCGGTGACGGCCACCCGGCCCCCGGCGCTGAGGAGTTGCCGGGCGACGGCGGCCCCGATGCCACTGCCGCCGCCGGTTATGAGCGCGACGTGAGAGTTGTCGTTCATGGTGATGGTCCCCCCGTGGGTCGGTGAACTCCGCGCAGTCGGAGGGGCAGTTCATCACCTTGAGCAGGCTCGAAGTCAAGCCGCCGAGATCACGGACCCCCGCGACCCGTCGAGATCACTTCGACACGTCGAGTTCACGGGCCGTCTCAGCCGGCCCGCACCGCCGTGTGCACGGTGTGCGCGGCGAGCACGAACACATCGGCACGCCGGTGCACACTCGCCGGGTCCTCGGGGTCGACGAGCCGGTCGAGGGTCGCCATGTCGTCGGCGTCGAGGGCCTCGCCGTAGGTGTCACGGACGCGGGTCAGCCAGGCCGCGGCGTAGGCGCGGACGCGGTCCGGGGCCGGGGCGGGCAGGTCGAGGAGGAAGCTGCGGCTGCCGGTGTGCTTCAGGCCGACCGAGGTCAGCAGGGCGGGCCAGTCCTCGGTCTCGGTGACCGCGCCGGGGAGGTCGGCGCGCATCTGCGCGAACCACTCGGCCTCGATCGCGTCGATCCGCGACTCCAGGCCCGGACGGCCGATGCCGAAGTCGCGGGGCAGGAACCGGGAGGGCAGGCCGCCCTCCATGATGGCGAGGGTGCCGCCGGGCGCGAGCCGCTCCGCGAACGCGGCGAGACCGGCGCGCTGGTCACCGAGGTGGTGCAGGCTGCGGCTGGCCCACAGCAGGTCGGCCGGATACTCCAACTGCCCCAGAACCTCGGGCAGTTCACCGGCCAGCGTGCTGAAACGATCACCGAAGCCCAGCCGGTCGGCGCGGGCGCGGGCGCGCTCCAGGAGCGGTTCGGAACCGTCCACCGCGACGACCCGGGCACCCGGGAACGTCTCCGCGAACAGACACGCGACCACACCGGGCCCGCTGCCCACGTCGACGATCAGCCCCGGATCGGTGCGCTCCTTCGCGAGCCACGCCATGGCCCGCTCGTACAGCGGCGCGAACAGCTCCGCCTGGGTCTCCAGCAGGGGGCCCATGACGGCCCAGTCGATGTCGGTGTGGTCGTGGTGGTGACTCAGGCCCGGCTTGTGGTCGTGGTCCTGGCCCTGCTTGTGGTCGTGATCGTGCTCGTGCGCCATGGTGGTCAGCCTCTCGTCCGCGTGCCGCCAGCCTGCGCCGACGCACCGTTCGACGGCCACTCCCGTTGCCGAAGCGGCAAAAAAGGAGCAGCGAAAGGGAGCAGCGAAAAATCGGATGCGCCGGAGGCAGCCGGTCACCGAGCATGCCCGTATGGACGACGTGATGGTGGAACGCTTCCTCGAAGACGGGTTCGTGAAGATCGAGGGGGCCTTCCCACCGCGGGTCGCCGAGCACTGCGCTCGGCTGCTGTGGCGGGAGACGGGCTACGACGCGGAGGACCCCGGCACCTGGAAGGACCCCGTGGTGTGGGTGAGCGACATGGCCCAGGGACCCTTCGCCGCCTCGGTCAACTCCCCTGTCCTGCATGAGGCGTTCGACCTGCTGGTGGGCGTCGGCCGGTGGCAGTCACGGTACTCGGTGGGCAGTTTCCCGCTGCGCTTCCCGCACGCGACGGAACCGGACGACGCCGGCTGGCACATCGAGGGCAGCTACGCGGCGGAGGGCGCGGAGAACGAGTGGCCGTACGCGAACCTCGCCTCGCGCGGCCGGGCCCTGCTGATGCTGATGCTCTACTCCGAGGTCACCGAGGAGAACGCGCCGACGCGCATCCGGGTCGGCTCCCACCTCGACGTCCCACGCGTCCTCGAACCGTACGGCGAGAAGGGCGCCTCCTCGCTCACCCTCGGCCCGAAGGTGGCCGAGGCATCCGCCGGGCGCCCCCTCACGTACGCCACCGGTCAGCCCGGTGACGTCTACCTCTGCCACCCCTTCCTGGTCCACGCGGCCCAGCCCCACCACGGCGCCCGCCCCCGTTTCATGGGCCAGCCGCCGCTGTTGCCGGCGGCGCCGTACGAGTTGGACCGGTCCGACGGCAACTACTCGGCGGTGGAGTTCGCTATCCGCCGGGCCCTGTCCAACGAGGGCTGACCCCCACGCCCCGTTTAAGGGGCGCGGGGAACTGCGCGACCAGCCACACACGGCCCGCAGCTAAAAACTCGACGCAACCAACGGCACCTACAGCGGGGGGTACGCGTTGGCCATCAGCTGCTGGAACTGCGCCGAGAACCAGTGCCCGGACAACGGAGCATTCGCCAGCGCACCGGACATGTTGTTCCCGTTGCGCGCATTACCCGTGTACGTCGGATCGCACATCCGGTCAAACCCCTTGCCCTCGTCATTGGCGATGGCCGTGCTGGACCCGTCCGACTCCCCCGGCGGCTTCATCCACACATACGCGTCGATCCCGGTGGCGGGGGCGGCCTGCGGCCGCTCACCGAGGCCCGCACCGGACTGGTTGCACCAGTTCCCGACCTGGATCCGCCGGTCGTAGCGCCCGCCGTCAACGTACGTGTCCACACTGGTAGTTGCTCCCGGACCGGTAGGCCGAGCAGAACCACCCCACCCGTTCCTCGACGTGTCGATCAGCATGCCGATACCGGAGTTGAAGCCCACCGACACCAACTGGTTGCGGAATGCCTGGGCGTACGACTGCTCGTCCACGTAGCGGTTCCAGTCGACCCACTTGGACTGGCGCACGGAGACACCGTTCACGCTGTCGTTGACGGTGAAGTTGTTCTCCTTCAGGGCGCTGTAGTTGGCCGTGTTGGTGATGAAGCCGGCCACGTCGTTCACGGTCGCGCCCTCGGCGTTCGCGGCCTGGTAGAAGAGGTTCGCGGAAGGGGCGAAGTTGTCGTCCCAGCCGAGCCAGCCGTGGTGTCCGGCGTCGATGTAGTTGTAGACGTTGGGGATCGCGCCGAGCTTGTTGAGCGCGTATCCGACGCCCTTCACGTAGTTGCCGTTGGCGAGCATCGTGTCGCACTGCGGGGTGGCGGTGGCCTTACTGCCGGTGTTGGTCACGAGGTTGGGCAGCGAGTCGATCTCGATCGTGGTGACGATCCGCAGCGAGGCGTACTTGCTGTCGGCGAGGATCGCGGCGATCGGGTCGATGAACTCGCTCTCGTAGCGGCCGATCTCGGTCGGGCCGAGCTCGCCGTTCGAGGCCAGGGCCGCGCAGTCACGCCCGGGCAGGTCGTAGACGACGAGTTGGACGACCTCTTCGCCGGTGCCCTTCTGGGCGAGCGCCGCGTCGAGGTGGGCACGCAGGCCCATCCCGCCGCTGACACCGTTGATCGCGGCGATGCGGTCGAGCCAGACGCCGGTGGGCTGGCTGGAGATCCGGCTGCCGCCGGTCTCGGCGGCAGCCTTCGCGGACCACTCCGGGTTCACGTACACCTTGGCGCCCGCGTACGGGTTGTCGACCCGCCCGCTGGGATCGGTGCCGCCACCCCCTCCCCCACCACTGCCGTCGTCGACGTTGCAGGTCACGCCGTCGAGGGTGAAGGTGGTCGGCAGCGCGTTGGTGCCGCTGTAGGAGGCGTTGAAGCCGAAGCTGACCGAACTCCCGGTCGCCAGACTCCCGTTGTAGGTCTCGTTGGCCGCCGTGACGGCGGTCCCGCTCTGGCTGATCTTCGCGTTCCAGCCGCTGGTGATCTTCTGGTTACCGGCGTACGACCACTTCGCGGCCCAACTGGACTTCGCGGCCCCGTTGTTGGTGATCGTGACGGCGGCGGTGAAGCCGGTGTCCCACTGGTTCTGCACCTTGTAGTCGACGCTGCACGGGATCGCGGCGATGCCGACGTCCGCCGAGGGGATGGCGGCGACCGCCGTCCCCGAGGCCCCGGCGACGAGCACCAAGGCAGCGAGCAACGCTGTTCTGGTACGGCTCATGAGTGCGGGTTTCCTTGTCTGTGAAGGAAGTTGGTTGCGGGTGCTGCGGTGTGCGCTGTTCGGGGGCGCCTATCCGTTGAGGGCGCGCAGATGGTCACGCAGCCCGATGCCGTACGCCGTGGGCGTGCCGTCGTAGGCGGAGATCAGGGACGGACCCGCGGAACAGTCCCAGGTGTTCCAGGTCCAGCCGAGATACGAGAGCCCGCGGTCGTCGAACCACTTCATGACCTGGTCGACGAAGGCGTGCGAGCAGGTGTTCTCGCCGATCTCCCCTGCCACCAGCGGTACTTGGGCCGCGACGGGGGCGAGCGTTGAGTTCCAGCAGCTCTCGCTCGCGCAGGTGTTGAAGTTGTACACGTGGTACGCGGCGACGAGATTGCCGGTGGGATCGGTGGGCTTGTAGGTCAGCCACTGGCTCAGGTCGTTCGAGTACGCGAGCCCGCCGGCCATGATGATGTTCGTGGCGCCGGTGGACCGTACGGCGTCGACGAGATCCTGCATACCGGCGACTTCGTACCCGATGCCGGGGCAGGTGCCGCCGTCCCGCCAGCACTCCCATGCCTGGGTGGTCGTGGAGGTCGCGCGGTCCGGGTAGGGCTCGTTGAACAGGTCGAACGCGACGGCCTGGTCGCCCTTGAAGGTGCTGGCGACCGAGGACCAGAACGATGGTGTGTACTGCGCGTCCGGCATCGGCTTCTGGCAGGTGGCGTGCACGTCGGAGCAGCCCGCCGAGTTGCCGGTGTACTGGCCGTAGGTCCAGTGCAGTTCGACGATCGGCGTCATGCCGTGCGCCTCGACCTTCGCCACCAGGTCCTTGACGGCGGCGATGTAGTTGGCGCCCGCGTACTCGGGCTTGATGTTGGAAAGGCCCAGCCAGCACTCCTCGTTGAGGGGAATGCGGACCGTGTTGGCCTTCCAGTCGGCGATCGCCGCGACGGCCGCGTCGTCCGCCGGGCCGTCCCAGATGCCGTAGCCCTGTACGCACATGAACTCGCCGCCGGACCGATTGACGCCGAGCAGACGGCGGTTGGTGCCGTCGGCGTCCACGAGCTTGTTCCCGGAGACGTGCAGTGCGGGTGCGGTGCCGCTCGGCGGTGGTGAGGTCGGAGGCGGCGAGGTCGGTGGTGTCGGCTCCGCATCGACGTTGCAGGTCGTCCCGTTGAGCTTGAACGCGGACGGTACGGCGTTGCTCCCCGACCAGTTGGCGAGGAACCCGGCGCTGACGCTCGCGCCGGTGCCGAGCGAGCCGTTCCAGCTCTCGTTGGTCGCGGTGACCGTCGTGGCGGACTGGGACCACTTGGCGTTCCAGCCCTGGGTGACCTTCTGGCCGCCGGCGAAGTCGAAGCTCAGGCTCCAACTGCTCACCGGTGCCATGTTGTTGGTGATCTGCACTGCGCCCTGGAAGCCGGTGTCCCACTGGCTGGTGACCGAGTACTCCACCGTGCACGCGGGAGTGGCGCCGGACGCCGTGACCACCGGTACGACCATGGCCCCGACAAGGGCGGTCGCACCGGCCACGGCTAAAAGTACTGAACGCGGGGGGTGTCGCATGAGCGAGTCCTTGCAGCTCGGACACGTCGTTCGGACGCGTCGACTGACGGATTCGCTCCCACTGGTGTCCAGGAAGGTAGCGCCAAGTGACGGTAAAGGACAGGGGAGTCACAGACTTTCGCTGACTTTCCCTCAGTCCATGTCCGTCGAATCTTTTCGACTCCGTAAGCACCTTGACGGCTCCCACCCCCGTCCTCACGATGGGAGCGCTCCCACTGGTTCAAGGCTTGTTGCTGCTCCGCCCCCACCTTCTCCGAGCCGCAAGGAGGAACCAGCACATGCACCCCAGAAGGAGACGCCGCGTGACGCGGAGACTCTGGACCGCTGTCGTGGCGGCCCTCGCTCTTCCGGTCTCGATGCTGGCGACCGGTACAACTCCCGCCCAGGCGGCGACAGTTCAGTGCAGCGTGGACTACAAGACCAATGACTGGGGCTCCGGCTTCACCGCGGATCTGACCCTCACCAACCGGGGTACGGACGCGATCAACGGCTGGACCCTGACGTACGCCTACGCGGGCAACCAGAAGCTCAGCAACGGCTGGAACGGCACCTGGTCCCAGTCCGGCAGCGCGGTCTCGGTGACGAACGCGTCGTACAACGGGACGATCGCCGCGGGCGCGGCCGTCTCGACCGGCGCGCAGTTCACCTACAGCGGCACCAACACCGCGCCCGCCTCGTTCGCGGTCAACGGCACCACCTGCGCCGGCGCGCACCAGCCGCCGATCACCGTGCTGACCAGCCCGAGCGCGGGCGCGATCTACACGCAGGGGGCCGCGGTCCCGCTCGCGGCGACCGCGGCGGCGGCCGACAACGCGACGATCAGCAAGGTCGAGTTCTACGACGACACCACGCTGCTCGGCACGGACACGAGCTCGCCGTACTCTCTTTCGGCCTCTGGGTTGACCGTGGGCAGTCACTCGCTGGTGGCGAAGGCCTACGACAGCCTGGGCGCGTCCGGGGAGTCCACACCGGTCGGCATCACGGTCGCGTCGGGACCCGCGGTGGTGGCCTCGCCGACCCAACTGGGCGTCCAGCAGGGGAAGTCGGGCACGTACGCGGTGTCGCTGTCCTCGCAGCCGTCGTCGAACGTGACCGTCTCGACGGCTCGCGCGAGCGGCAACACGGGGCTGTCGGTCACCGGCGGCGGGACGCTCACCTTCACGCCGTCGAACTGGAGCACCGCGCAGACAGTGACCCTCACGGCGGACGCGTCGGGCACCGGTTCGGCGTCCTTCGAGTCGACGGCGACGGGCTTCACCAAGGCGACGGTCACGGTGACGGAGCTGGCGGCGGCGAACACGTACGACGCCCGTTTCCTGGACCTCTACGGCAAGATCACCAACCCGGCGAACGGCTACTTCTCGCCTCAGGGCGTCCCCTACCACTCGGTGGAGACCCTGATCGTCGAGGCGCCGGACCAGGGGCACGAGACCACGTCGGAGGCGTACAGCTATCTGCTGTGGCTACAGGCGATGTACGGCAAGGTGACGGGCGACTGGTCCAAGTTCAACGGTGCCTGGGCCCTCATGGAGAAGTACATGATCCCGACCCACGCCGACCAGCCGACGAACTCCTTCTACAACGCCTCGAAGCCGGCGACCTACGCGCCGGAGCTGGACACCCCGAACGAGTATCCGGCGAAGCTCGACCCCTCGGTGCCGGTGGGATCGGATCCGATCGCCGGTGAACTGAAGACCGCATACGGTACGGACGATGTCTACGGTATGCACTGGCTGGAGGACGTCGACAACACCTACGGCTACGGCGACACGCCGGGCGGCGGGTGCGAGGCGGGGCCGACGGCGAGCGGGCCGTCGTACATCAACACCTTCCAGCGCGGAGCGCAGGAGTCGGTGTGGGAGACGGTGCCGCAGCCGACCTGCGACGCCTTCAAGTACGGCGGTACGAACGGGTACTTGGACCTCTTCACCGGTGACTCGTCGTACGCCAAGCAGTGGAAGTACACGGACGCTCCCGACGCCGACGCGCGGGCCGTGCAGGCCGCGTACTGGGCAGACGTGTGGGCCAAGGAGCAGGGCAAGGGCACCGACGTCTCCACGACCGTCGGCAAGGCGGCCAAGATGGGCGACTATCTGCGCTACGCCATGTACGACAAGTACTTCAAGAAAATCGGCACTTGCGTCGGACCGTCCACGTGCCCTGCCGGGACCGGCAAGGACGCCTCGGACTATCTGCTGTCCTGGTACTACGCGTGGGGCGGCGCCAATGACACCAGCGCGGGCTGGGCCTGGCGCATCGGGTCCAGCCATGTGCACGGGGGCTACCAAAACCCGTTGGCCGCCTACGCGTTGAGTTCGTACGCCGATCTGAAGCCCAAGTCCACTACGGGCGCGGCCGATTGGGGTACCTCGCTGTCGCGACAGCTGGAGTTCTACCGCTGGCTCCAGTCGAGCGAGGGTGCCATCGCCGGTGGGGCGACGAACAGTTGGCAGGGGCGGTACGCGAGTCCGCCGGCCGGGACGTCGACGTTCTACGGCATGTACTACGACCAGCAGCCCGTCTACCACGATCCGCCGTCCAACCAGTGGTTCGGCTTCCAGGCGTGGTCGATGGAGCGGGTCGCCGAGTACTACCAGCAGACGGGGAACGCGAGCGCGAAGGCGGTTCTCGACAAGTGGGTGGCGTGGGCGTTGTCCAAGACCACGATCAATCCGGACGGGACGTATCTGATTCCCTCGACGTTGCAGTGGTCGGGGCAGCCGGATACGTGGAACGCGTCAAGTCCCGGTGCTAACACGGGACTTCATGTCACCGTGGCCGACTACACCAATGACGTCGGTGTCGCGGCCGCGTATGCCAAGACGCTGACGTACTACGCCGCGAAGTCCGGTAACTCGGCGGCGAAGACGACGGCCAAGGCGCTGCTGGACGGCATGTGGGGCAACTACCAGGACAGCCTGGGTGTCGCCGTTCCGGAGACTCGCGCGGACTACAACCGGTTCGACGACAGTGTGTATGTGCCGAGTGGGTGGAGCGGGACGATGCCGAACGGGGACGTGGTCAACTCCGCTTCCACGTTCGCCTCGTTGCGGTCCTTCTATAAGAACGATCCGGCGTGGTCGAAGATCCAGAGCTATCTGGCGGGTGGGGCCGCGCCTGTCTTCACGTATCACCGGTTCTGGGCTCAGGCGGATGTCGCCTTGGCCATGGGGTCGTACGCGGAGCTTCTTGAATAGCCCCGCGAGGCGCTCCGCGGGTTGGGCGGTTGTTTGGCTGCCGGTCCGTTGTGGCTGGTCGCGCAGTTCCCCGCGCCCCTAAAGACAAAAGCAGGGGCGTTGGACAGCGCCGTTTCTCAGAGAGTGCCCGAAGTTCCGCGTGCGTGGTCTCGTCACCTGACGACGAGGCCTACCGGCCGGGCGGCCCCCACCCGCACTGGGGGTCGCCCGGCGCTCGTGTCTTGAACCCCTCTTCATGAGAGGACCCCCCGTGCGAAGAACCCGAATCCTCACGGCCGTCCTGGCTCTCGCCGCCGGTCTCTTGGCGGGCAGTCCATCCGCCCTTGCCGCGAACGCGAACGTGCCGAAAGTCGCGCTCGCGGCCGACACCTACACATGGCACAACGCCCGGATCGACGGCGGCGGGTTCGTGCCCGGTGTCGTCTTCAACCGGAAGGAGAAGAACCTCGCCTACGCACGTACCGACATCGGCGGGGCCTATCGCTGGCAGGAGGCGACGAAGACCTGGACGCCGTTGCTGGACTCGGTCGGGTGGGACGAGTGGGGGCACACCGGGGTGGTGAGTCTCGCTTCCGACTCGGTCGATCCGGACAAGGTGTACGCGGCTGTCGGTACGTACACGAACAGTTGGGACCCGACGAACGGTGCCGTGCTCAGGTCGGCCGACCGGGGCGGGAGTTGGCAGAAGACCGATCTGCCGTTCAAGCTCGGCGGGAACATGCCGGGGCGCGGTATGGGTGAGCGGCTGGCCGTCGATCCCAACAAGGACAGCGTGCTGTATCTCGGTGCGCCGAGTGGGAAGGGGTTGTGGCGGTCCACGGACTCCGGGGTCACCTGGTCGCAGGTGACGAACTTCCCCAACGTCGGCAACTACGTGCAGGATCCGACCGACACGAGCGGCTACGCCAACGACAACCAGGGCATCGTGTGGGTCACCTTCGACGAGTCGACGGGTACCGCCGGCAACGCGACCAGAACGATCTACGTCGGTGTCGCCGACCAGGCCAACGCCGTGTACCGGTCGACGGACGCGGGTGCGACCTGGAGCCGGGTGGCCGGACAGCCCACCGGGTATCTGGCCCACAAGGGTGTACTGGATGCGGTCAACGGTTATCTGTACATCGCATACAGCGACAAGGGCGGGCCGTACGACGGCGGCAAGGGGCGGTTGTGGCGGTACGCGACCGCGACCGGAACGTGGACGGACATCAGCCCGGTCGCGGAGGCCGACACCTACTACGGCTTCAGCGGGCTGACCGTCGACCGGCAGCATCCCGGGACCGTGATGGCGACGGCGTACAGCTCCTGGTGGCCGGACACGCAGATCTTCCGCTCCACGGACAGCGGCGGCACCTGGACGAAGTCGTGGGACTACACGTCGTATCCCAACCGTGCGAACCGCTACACCATGGATGTGTCGTCCTCGCCCTGGCTCACCTTCGGCGCGAACCCGTCGCCGCCCGAACAGGCCCCGAAACTCGGCTGGATGACCGAGTCGCTGGAGATCGACCCGTTCAACTCCAACCGGATGATGTACGGGACGGGCGCGACGCTCTACGGCACGGAGAACCTGACGAACTGGGACAGCGGCGGCCAGTTCACCGTGAAGCCGATGGTGCAGGGGCTGGAGGAGACGGCCGTGAACGACCTCGCCGCTCCCCCGTCCGGCGGGGCCCAACTCCTCAGCGCGCTGGGCGACATCGGCGGGTTCCGGCACACGGATCTGGCCAAGGTCCCGTCGATGATGTTCACTTCGCCGAACTTCACGACGACCACGAGCCTCGACTTCGCGGAGACCAACCCCAACACGGTGGTGCGCGTGGGCAATGTGGATTCGGGGGCGCACATCGCGTTCTCGACGGACAACGGCGCCAACTGGTTCGCGGGGACCGACCCTTCGGGCGTGAGCGGTGGCGGGACCGTGGCCGCGGCGGCCGACGGAAGTCGGTTCGTGTGGAGTCCGGCGGGTGCGGGTGTGCAATACACGACGGGTTTCGGCTCGTCCTGGTCGGCGTCCGGCGGTATCCCGGCGGGCGCGATCGTCGAGGCGGACCGGGTGGACGCGAAGACCTTCTACGGCTTCAAGTCGGGTCGTTTCTACGTCAGTTCGGACGGCGGGGCGACCTTCACCACGTCGACCGCGGCGGGCCTCCCCTCCGGTGACAGCGTGCGCTTCAAGGCTTTGTCCGGCACGAAGGGGGACGTCTGGCTGGCAGGCGGGGCGAGCGACGGGGCGTACGGGCTGTGGCACTCCACGGACGGCGGCGCCACCTTCGCCAAGCTCGCGAACGTCGACCAGGCCGACACCATCGGCTTCGGCAAGGCCGCGACCGGTGCCTCGTACCAGACCCTCTACACGAGCGCGAAGATCGGCGGTGTACGCGGCATCTTCCGCTCGACCGACAAGGGCGCGACCTGGACGCGGATCAACGACGGTGCACACCAGTGGGGTTGGACGGGTGCGGCGATCACCGGTGACCCGAGGGTGTACGGCCGGGTGTACGTGTCGACGAACGGTCGCGGGGTCGTCTACGGCGACTCCTCCGACGCGGGCGACGGCGGGAGCGGGGGCGGCGGTACCGATCCGACGCCGACGGGCGCCTGCGCGGTGACGTACAAGATCACGAATCAGTGGGCGGGCGGCTTCCAGGCGGACGTGCAGCTGACCAACACCGGCTCAACCGCCTGGAACGGCTGGGCACTTGGCTGGTCCTTCGCCGACGGGCAGCAGATCGGGCAGCTGTGGAACGCCGACTGGACCCAGTCGGGCGCGGCGGTGACGGCGAAGAACGTGAGCTGGAACGGGACGGTCGCGGCGGGGTCTTCGGTGGGCTTCGGGTTCACGGGGAGCTGGTCAGGGGCGAACACGAAACCGGGCGCGTTCAAGGTGGGCGATCAGAGCTGCGCGGTCGTCTGAGCGGAGAGGGCGGCTGCGCGCTTCCGGCGCGCAGCCGCCTGTCTCATGCCGTGTATCTCATGGCGTAAATACAGTCGGCCGAGGCGCCGTCGTCATCCCGTCGCCGATGTAGAAGCTCGGGTGCGGCGGCTGGTTGTAGGCGGTGTTCTGCCAGGCCAGGGCCGTGCGGTACTGGGTGTCGTGGAGCAAGGTCGTGATCCTGGTCGTCGTCTCGTACGGGGTCGAGTAGATCCGTAGCGCCGTGTTGTCCGTGGTGGGCCAGACGGCTTCCTCGCGCCAGTCGCCGAGGATGTCTCCGGACAGGGACGGGGTCGCCTTGGTGCTGTTGTTGGAGTGGACGCCGGCGGCGGTCAGCAGGCGGGTGTCGGCGGTCGTGCCGTACTTGTCGATGTGGGTGGCGTCGAGGAGTTCGCGCACCGGGTCGCCGTCCCACCAGGAAAGGAAGTTGGTGCTGGAGGGCTTGCGGCTCGCCACCACCGTGCCCTTCGGGCCGCGGACGCCGCTCTCCGACGCCGACCAGGACTCGGCGCCCGCACTGCCCGCCCAGATGTCCCCGGAGACACCGCGGCCGTTGTCGCCGTTGGCCGGCGTGGACCAGATGACCGCGCCGGTCTTCGCGTCCGCCATCCACGAGGACGGTTTCGACGCGTCCTCGTCGACCTTGAACTCCTCCAGGCCCGGGCGGGAGGGGTCCAAGTCGCCTACGTGCAGGGCGTCTCCGTGGCCGTTCTTCGTGGTCCACAGGCCGGAGCCGTTGTCGTCGACGGCCATCGAGCCGTACACGATCTCGTCCTTGCCGTCCCCGTCGACGTCGGCGATCGCCAACTGGTGGTTGCCCTGGGCGTCGTAGCCCTTGCCGGTGTTGGTCGAGGAATTGGTGTCGAAGGTCCAGCTGCGGGTGAAGGCGCCGCCGCGCCAGTCCCAGGCGGCGATCACCGTGCGCGTGTAGTAGCCGCGCGCCATGATCAGGGAGGGGCGGCTGCCGTCCAAGTAGGCGGTACCGGCGAGGAATCGGTCGACGCGGTTGCCGTAGGAGTCGCCCCAGGAGGAGACCGTGCCGCGTGCCGGGACGTAGTCGACGGTGCCCATCGCCTTGCCGGTCTGTCCGTCGAACATGGTCAGGTACTCGGGTCCGGACAGCACGTAGCCGCTCGAATTGCGGTAGTCCGCCGCCGAGTTGCCGATGACCGTGCCCGCGCCGTCGACCGTGCCGTCGGCCGTCTTCATGGCGATCTCGGCCTTGCCGTCGCCGTCGTAGTCGTACACCTGGAACTGTGTGTAGTGCGCGCCGGAGCGGATGTTGCGGCCCAGGTCGACGCGCCACAGGCGGGTGCCGTCGAGGGTGATCCCGTCGAGGATCGTGTTGCCGGTGTAGCCGGACTGGGAGTTGTCCTTGGCGTTCGTGGGCTGCCACTTGAGGACGAAGTCGAGGCGGCCGTCGCCGTCGAGGTCGCCCACGGAGGCGTCGTTGGCCTCGTAGGTGTACGCGACTCCGTCGGGGGTGGTGCCGCCGGCGGGTGGGGTGATCGGGACGTCCTTGTAGCCGGTGCGGAACTGGATCGCGTGGACCGAGTCGGCCTGTTCCACACCGCCGACGATCGCGCGGACGGTGTAGTCGGCCTGGGCGGGGGCGCCGGCGTGGAAGTAGTTCGTGGAGCCGGTGATCGGGGCCGAGTTGACCTTCGTACCGGCGCGGTAGACGTTGAAGGAGATGGCGTCGGGGTCGGTGCCGAGCCAGCGCCAGCTGACCAGGTTGCCGGTGTCCGTGTGGACGCTGACGACACCCCGGTCGAGGGCCTCGACCTGGCGGGCGGTGGCGGCCTCGGCGGTCCCGCCGGTGGTGAGTCCGGCGAGGATCAGGGCCGCGGCGGCGGTCAGTGCGGAGAGTACGGCCCTTCGTC
>NZ_JBLTJC010000209.1:0-18134 GCF_048158785.1 Streptomyces colwelliae
GCCGTCGGGTGATCCGGCCCGCGAGCAGCCGGCCCGCGACCGCCGCGACGAGCATGACCGCGAGGCTCGCCCCGGCGATCTCCCTGGCCATGCCGCCGAGCACGAAGTGCGTCTGGTCCACCGGGACGGCGACCTGGAGCGCTCCTCGGCCGCCGCCCAGCGCGGTGGTCAACTGGCGTTGCGTGGCGTGGCCGACGACGACCTCCGTGACGGAGGACTGCCCGGGTGCGCCGGAGGCGGCGAGGGCGCGGGTGGTGCCGGAGACCGGGAGGGGTACCGGCGGGCCCGCTAGGTGGGTGGGGGTGCCGTCGGGTGCGACGGACTGGACGGTCACCTGGCGCGGTGGTTCGTCCCCGGGACCTGGGCGGTCGGGCCCCGGGTAGAGGCCGGGGTCCTCGGTGACCGCGCCGGACAGCTCCGGTGTCCCGTCGGCGGCGAGCGCCACCGTGGCCGACCGCAGCGTCCGGTCGATCTCGGCGGTGACCCGGTCGGCGGCGGCACCGTAGCTCAACACCCCTACCAGCAGGGCCACTACGGCCCCCACGGCGGCGAAGGAGATCGCGAACCGCGAGCGCAGGCTCATCCCCACCCCCCGTCTCACGTCACGGTCTCCGCACCGCGTAGCCCACGCCCCGTACGGTGTGGATCAGCTCCGGCGCCCCGGCCCCGCCGAGCTTGCGCCGCAGGTAACCGACGTACCCCGCGAGGTTCTTGGCGTCGACCCCGGCTTCCGGCCCCCACACCCGCCGGTAGAGCTCCGCGTGGTCCAGCACGATCCCCTCGTTGCGCACCAGCAGTTCCAGCAGGTCGAACTCGGTCTTGGACAGCGGCAGTTCGGCCTCGGACCACCAGGCCCGCCGGGCCGCCGGGACGATCCGCAGCGCCCCGAGCCGCAACGCCTCGCGGTCCGGTCCGGCGTCCGGCTCGCACGGCAGCCGCCGGATCAACGCGCGTAGTCTGGCGAGCAGTTCGGGTACGGCGAACGGCTTGGGCAGATAGTCGTCCGCGCCGGCGTCCAGGCCCGCGATCCGGTCCGGAACCCCGGCCCGCGCCGTCAGCATCAGCACCGGCGTGCGGTCGCCGCCCGCGCGCAGCACCCGGCACACGGCCACCCCGTCGACGTACGGCATCATCACGTCGACCACGAGCGCGCTGAAGTCGCCCTGCCGGGCCCGGGTCAGCGCGTCCACCCCGTCGACGGCGGCGACGACCTCGTACCCCGCCAACTCCAGTGCCCGCGCGAGGGATTCACGGACCGCGCGGTCGTCGTCGGCGATCAGGACACGTTGCTCCACGTCCACATCATGGAGACCGGCTGCCCCTCCCGCACCACACTCAACCAGCGTTGTCCGAGCGGCGGTTCATGAATGGCTCATCCTCAACCCCGGTCGCCGCAGCGCCCTTCTCTTACCCGGCTCCCGACGTACTCCCGACGACGTCTGAGACCGCTCACCCACCATGAGAGCCACCGCCGCCCGACCCGACCGCCCCCGACCCCACGGGAGTCCCCCCATGTCGACCGTCAGACGGATCCGTCCTGCCCTGGCCCTCGCCACCTGCTTCGCTCTCGCCGCCACCGGCTGTGCCGCTCTCAACTCCGCTTCCTCCTCATCGGAGTTGACGACCGGCGTGAAGGCGGTACCCGCCTCCGCGAACCGGCACGGGGCCGGCGGGGCGAACACCGCGCAGGTGGCCGCCGCCGCCAACGCCTTCCTGGCGACCCTGTCCGACGAGCAGAAGGACGCCGTCCTCTACGACTTCGACGACCCGGCCAAGAAGACCGGCTGGTCGAACTTCCCCATCCCCGTCGTGACCCGCAACGGCCTCAAGCTCGGCGACCTCACCGACGAGCAGCAGGCCGCGGCCCTGAAGGTCATGGAGGCCGCGCTCAGCGAGAAGGGCTACGAGGAACTCCTGGAGATCCGCGAGGCGGACGACTACCTCGCCTCCCTGTCGGGCACCGGCGGAGGCGGCGGCACCCCCACGGCCGTCCCGACCTTCAGCCCCACGGCCACTCCCACGGACACCCCCACAGCGACTCCCACGGCCGCCCCCACCGGCACGCCGTCCGGTCGCCCCACGGGCCGCCCCGGCGGAGGCGGCGCCAGCTTCGGCTCGCAGTGGTACTACATCGCCTTCTTCGGACTGCCCAGCAGGACAGGGGAGTTCACGGTCCAGTACGGCGGCCACCACGCGGCGTACACCATCACCTACGCCGGCCGGAACGTCTCCCTCTCCCCCACCCTGACCGGGGTGGAGCCGATGCAGTTCAACTGGGAGGACATGTTCTACGCGCCGCTGGAGGACAAGCGGACCTCGACGGTAGGCGCCGTCCAGGCCCTGACCGCCGAGCAGTTGACGGCGGCCCATATCGACGGCAGCTTCGACGACCTGTATCTCGGCCCGGGCCACGACGGCCCCTTCCCCACCCCGCAGGGCGTCCTCGTCTCCAGCCTCACGCGGGCCCAACGGGCCAAGGTCACCGCGATGTTGAGGGCTTGGGTCGACGACCTGGACGAGCGGGCGGCCAAGCGGCTGCTGGCCAAGTACGTGTCGGAGTACGACCGGACGTACATCGGCTGGAGCGGCGGCACGACCCTCGACAACAACCAGACCTACGTCCGGCTCGACGGACCGTCCGCCTGGATCGAGTTCTCCAACCAGCCCGGCGCCTCGACCGACGGCGTCCACCAGCACACCATCTTCCGCGACGAGACCGCCGACTACGGCTGGGAATGACGGGCGGGGGAACACCATCGTGCGCCGACTCCTGACGCTGCTCCTGTTCACGGTGTTCCTGCTGGCCGGCGGCCTCGCGTCGCCGGCCGGCGCCCACCCGATGGCCACCTCGGCCGTCCTCCTCGACCTGCGCGCCGACCGGGTCGAGGGCGAGGTGGAACTGCCGATCGACCGCCTCGCCATAGCCGTCCACCGCGGCCTCACCCCGGCCGGCGTCCTCGGCGCCGACCGGGTGTCCCTCCACCGGTACGCGACCCGCCACATCAGCGCCGCCGGCACCGACGGCACGCCCTGGACCGTCACGCTCGGCACCGGCACGGTCCGCACGATCGACGGCACGGAACACCTCGTCTACCCCCTGACGATCCGCCCACCGCGGGGACACCGGGTCACCGACTTCGACCTCCGCTACGACGTGATCGTCGAGGAACTCCTCACCCACCGCGTCATCGTCACCGTCCGCCACGGCGCCGACGGCGACGCGAAGACGCTCGGAGTCATCGACTGGGCCACCAAGAGCCTCAAGGTCCCTGCGGGACAGGGCAGTTGGACCCGGGGGTTCCTGTCCGCCGCCGGGCTCGGCATCGAGCACGTCGGCCAGGGCGCCGACCATCTCCTGTTCCTGCTCATGCTGTTGATCCCGGCACCGCTGACGGCGGCGGGCGGCCGATGGCGGACCGGCTCGAACCCGCCGCGCCGGAGCGTCGTCCGGGTCTCGCACGTCGTGTCGGCGTTCGCCGTCGGCCACTCGCTCACCCTCGCCCTCGCGGCGGCCGGAGTGGTCCACGTGCCGTCACGGCCGGTCGAGACGCTGATCGCGTTCTCGATCGCGGTGTCCGCCGTGCACGCGATCCGGCCGCTGGTGGCGCGGGGCGAGGTGGTCATCGCGTCCGGTTTCGGCCTGGTGCACGGTCTGGCGTTCGCGTCGGTCATCGGTGCCCTCGGTCTCGACCGAGGCTCCCTCGTCACGACCCTGCTGGGCTTCAACCTGGGCATCGAGATCACCCAACTCCTCGTCGTCGCCCTGCTGATGCCCTCGCTGCTCGTCCTGGCCCGTACGGCGCTCTATCCGGCGTTCCGGATCGGGACGGCGGCCGTGGGACTCGTGTTCGCGGGGTCGTGGATGCTGGAGCGGGCGGGTGTGACCGCGTCCGACCCGTTCGAGGGCCCGCAGACCTGGCTGGTCGGGCATCCGCTGCTGGTGGCCGCGTCGGTCGGGCTGCTCGCGGCCGTCGCCCGGGGCGTGGCACCCCGGGCACCCAAGCAGGCTGTCTCGCAAGTAACTTGACTGATCGTCACTTTACGGTTCGCACAGCCGGGCGACAGATTTCGCTCCTACGGTGCCGTGTCCATGACAGACAAACACGGAGCCACCCCCACCCCGGTCGGACGCCGTACCGTCCTGATCGCCACCGGCACCACGGCCGCCGTACTGGCCGTGGGCGCCGCCGCTCCCCAAGCCCCCACCACAGCCACGGCGGACTCAACTCCCGCAGCCGCGGCGGCAGTCTGCACCCTCACCAAGGAGATGACCGAAGGCCCCTACTACCTCGACGGCGCCCTGGTCCGCGCCGACGTCACCGAAGGCAAGGCCGGCATCCCGCTCAAACTCGCCCTCACGGTCGTGGACGACAGCACCTGCGCCGTCATCCCCAACGCGCTCGTGGAGATCTGGCACTGCGACGCGCTGGGCGAGTACTCCGGCTACGTCGGCAACAACGGCCACAGCGAGCCGGACGACGGCACCTTCCTGCGCGGCGGGATCCTGACGAACTCCGCCGGCCTCGCCAACATCACCACCATCTACCCCGGTTGGTACCGAGGCCGCTGTGTCCACATCCATGTGAAGGTGCACACCGGCGTCACGCTCACCTCGGACGGCTCGTTCACCGGCGGCAGCGAACTCCACACGGGTCAGCTCTTCATCGCCGAGACCATCACCACGGCCGTCGCCACGGTCTCGCCGTACTCGACGAACACGGTCACCCGCACCACCCTCGCCCAGGACTCCATCTACGACGACGGAGGCGCCGCGTCCGGGCTCATGACCCTTACGGCGCTGGGCAGTTCGACCTCGTCCGGTTACACGGGCACCCTGACGCTGGGCGTCAGCCAGAGCTGACACGGCTCTGAGATCCCCCCACGAAAAAAAGGGGTGGCCCGCGGTGCGAGACGGGCCACCCCTTCCTCATGTCACCTCACAGCACCGCGCGTCAGGTGCCCGGGCAGTGCTCCCACGCCATGTGGTACACCGTGCTGATGTCGCCGTCCGTCGAGTCCATCGTCATGAAGCTGACCGCGCCGGGCGCCGACGTACCGGCGCCGACCCGCAGCTCCGTGTTGATGTTGAAGTTGCGCTGAACTCCGCAGGGCGCCCAGACCAGTTGGGCCACCTCCGTGGTGTCGTTCGCCTGCCAGTTGTCGTCGTAGGGGCCGTTGAGCGGGTGGTTCTTGCTCGTGGTGTTCGACGAGCCCTGGAAGTAGTACGAGGCCTTCTGCGCACCGCTCGCGCCGCGCTGGAGCGAGGCGAAGCCCCGGTAGTCGGCGCTGGCGATGGCGTACGTGAAGCCCTGCGGGACGTGGACGACCAGGTTGAGCTGGCAGTTCTTGCGGAACGCCGTGGGGTCGGAGTTGCCGCCGACCTGGGCGAGGTACGCGCTGTAGGTCACGGTGAACGCGGTGTTGTCCTCGGAGACGGCGACCGCCGTCGTGCCCTGCGGGCAGCCCGAGCCGTTCACCGTGGCGACGTTGATGACGATCTTGTCCGGGGGCGGGTCGTCGAACACGGGCGAGGACGAGTGCTGCGTGGGCAGCACGGTGGTGAGAAGAGCGGCGACGGCGCCGCTCAGGAGGAGCCCACCAGGCATGGTTTCTCCTTGAGGTTGGGGGGTGGCCGCGCCCCAAGTCTTTGAAGAAACAATGAAGTTCCTGTGAAGACCGACGGCGCGCTCGCATCGTAGGGAGCCCCACAGGAAGCGGTCAGCGCGAACTCAGGCCATTCACAGACGCGTCTTTCACATCTTCTCCATAGTGTGTGAACTCTGTTGAAATAAGCGGCCGTTGACCGTTCCGTCCCCAGGCCCTTCACAGCCGCACATCAAGGAATCCTTCAGGTATCGCCCTAGCTTCCTTGCCATGACGGGAAACAAGGGGAACGACCAGGAACTCGGCCAACGGCCCGCCCGGCACCGCCGGGACAAGGGCGTCCAGCGTCGCCGCGTCCTGATCGCCGACGGCACGTACACCGGCGGCACGCTCGTCCACACCGGCCAGTTCTTCTTCGACGCCGACCTCAACGAGGAAGTGCAGGCCACCTCCCCGTACTCGGACAACACCACCGCCGAGACAGCCCTCGGCGACGACCCGATCTACGACGACGGAGGCGCCGCGTCCGGTCTGCTCACGCTGACCGCGCTCGGCTCCGACGTGTCCGACGGCTACACGGCAACCCTGACCGTGGGCGTGAGCACGAGTTGACCAGGAGGCGGATGACCAGCATGCACTGATCGGGGATCGCCGATCACACCCCGAGCGGCTGCCGCCCTTCGGCGGACTCGGACTCGGTCCGCGCCTCCAGCGCCCTCTCCCGGCGATGGGCACGGACCGAGTACGCCAGGGCGGCAGCCCACATGACGTACAGCACGACGTACACCGGAGTGCTCAGCGCACTCGACGCACCGATCCAGTCGCTCTTCAGGAGCGTACGGACGTTGGTCACGACGATGATCCCGCCGACCGCGGAGCCCAGCACCCGCGGCGGGACCAGCCGCACCAGCCAGGCGGCGACCGGCGCGGCCACGACTCCGCCGAGCAGGAAGGCGATCACCCAGGTCCACTTCAGCCCCTGCGACCCGAGCGAGACGAGGAAACCGAGGCTCGCGGCCACCGCCACCAGGAACTCGCTCGTGTCGATCGACCCGATCACCTTGCGCGGTTCCATCCGTCCGCTGGCCAGCAGCGCGGGCGTACCGACGGGTCCCCAGCCACCCCCGCCGGTCGCGTCCAGGAACCCGGCGACCAGCCCGAGCGGCGCCAGGAACCGCTTCCGCAACGGCTTGCCGAGCTGCCCCTTCGGCAGTCCCTTGAAGGTGAACCGCGACATGACGTACACGCCGAGCCCGAAGAGGATCAGCGACATCACCGGCTCGGCGACCTCGGTGGAGAGGTTCGACAGCACGGTGGCCCCGAGGAACGAGCCGATCGCGCCCGGTACGCCGATCCGCACCACGACCTTCCAGTCCACGTTCCCGAACCGCCAGTGCGAGGCGCCGGACATCAGCGTCGTACCGATCTCGGACAGGTGGACCGTGGCGGAGGCGGCGGCCGGGTTCGTGCCCATGGCCAGCAGCAGCGTCGTGGACGTGACCCCGTAGGCCATACCGAGGCTGCCGTCCACGAGCTGGGCCCCGAGGCCCGCGAGGGCGAGCAGTATCAGCGTGCGCATGCCGAGGGACGCTAGGCGGTCATTCTGAGCGGAGTCTGAGACGAGACTGAGGACACTCACAGCCACCGGTGCTGTGCCTGCCCAACCCGTAGCGTTACGGGTTCTCCCAAGCCGCGGGCTCAGCCGCCAGCGCCCGTACCTGCTCCGGCAGCGCGTCCGCCGCGATGTCCGCGAGGGTGACGCCCTCCAGGATCTTGCGGACGTTGGCGCGCAGCGCGATCCAGAGGGGGAGGAGGGGTTCGGCGGTGCCGGTGTAGGCGAGGCCGGTGGGGCGTTCGCCGCGGACCGAGACGATCGGGCCGTCCACCGCGCGTATGACGTCCGCGACGGTGATCTCGGTGGCGGCGCGGGCCAGCCGGTACCCGCCGCCCCCGCCGCGCCGGCTGTCGACGATCCCGGCGCGCCGGAGGTCGCCGAGAATTCCCTCCAGGAATTTGTGCGGGATGTCCTGCGCGCCGGCGATGGTCTCGGCCTTCACCGGACCGTCCTTCAGGGGGCCGTCGTCACCCCGTACGGCGAGCTCCAGTACCGCCCGTACCGCGTAATCCGCCCGTGCCGAGATCCTCATGCGTCCATTGTGGGCCGTTCTGGCGTAGAGAATGGCCCCGCACGACGGCCTCCTGGGATCACCACGGAAAATGGCTTCGCACGTGCCGCCGACGGTCCGGACCCGGGAGGAGCTTCCAGTGGAGCTGAGCAGGCGTACCTTCAGCACCCTCGCGGGCACGGCCGCGCTCGGATTCGCGCTGGGGGGTGGCAGCGGCGGCAGCGGTGACGCGTACGCCGTGCACGTCGTACCGACCGGCGCGCCCCCCGCGCCGCCGGCCGCGGACGGCCAGTCCCACACGATCGGGTACGACCGCTACTCCCTGATCGTCGACGGCAAACGCCTGGTCCTGTGGTCGGGCGAGATGCACCCCTTCCGGCTGCCCAGCCCGTCCCTGTGGCGGGACGTCCTACAGAAGATGCGCGCCTTCGGCTACAACGCCGTCAGCATCTACGTCTCGTGGAACTACCACTCCCCCGCCCAGGGCAGCTACGACTTCACGGGCGTCCGCGACCTCGACCTGTTCCTGCGCATGGCCGCCGAGACCGGCCTCTACGTCATCCTGCGCCCGGGCCCGTACATCAACGCCGAGATCGACGCGGGCGGCTTCCCCGGCTGGCTGACCGCCACTAAAGGCACGGCCCGCACCGCCGACCCGACCTACCTCTCGCACGTCGACGAGTGGCTGACGCAGGTCAACTCCATCGTCTCCAAGCACCTGTTCACCCAGGGCACGGGCACGGTCCTGCTCTACCAGATCGAGAACGAGTACGACGGCCAGCTCACCCACCCGTCCGGCGCCGAGTACATGTCCCACCTGTACAAGAAGGTGCGCGCCGACGGCATCGACGTCCCCCTGTTCCACAACGACAAGGGACGCAACGGTTATTGGACCCCGGGGTCGTTCGACACCGGCGCGGACAAGGGCGGTTGGCTGTACGGCTTCGACGGGTATCCCTCGCCGTCCCAACTCCCGCCGGACTGGGGGCACTACGGGATCGGCGGGGCGAAGGGCGGGGCCACCGCCAGCCCCAAGACCCCTGGTTTCGTGCCCGAGTTCGGCGGGGGCTGGTTCGATCCGTGGGGCGGGTCCTGGTTCGAGGGCAAGGGGTACGCGGAGTCGCGCCGGACGCGTGACGCGGCGTACGAGCGGCGTTTCTACCTCACCAACCTCGCCAACGGACTCACCCTCCACAACGTCTACATGACCTTCGGCGGCACCTCGTGGGGCTGGCTGCCCGCGCCGGTCGTCTACACGTCGTACGACTACGGCGCCGCCTTCGACGAGGGCCGCAGCCCGACCGCGAAACTCGTGCCGATGCACCAGCTCGGCCATCTGCTGCGGACCGTGCCCGACTTCGCCAAGCTGGACAAGGCGGCGGACGTCAAGGCGGACGGCCTGAAGGTCTACCACCTCACCAACGCCGACACCGGCTCCCATGTCTACGTCCTGCGCAACGACGGTACGGCGGAGGTCACTTCGACGCTGCCGACCGCGACCGACGACATCGAGGTCACCGTCGCGGCCCAGGACGCCCGCCTCCTCGTCACCCATCTCGCCCTCGGCGGACGCACGTTGAGGTACTCGACGATCACGCCGATGATGTTCCTCACCGCCGGCCGGCAGGACATCGCCGTGTTCGCCGGGAAGCGCGGCGAGATGGCCCACATTGTGCTCGACTGCCCGGAGGAGCCGGTGGTGACCCGGCTCGACGCGCAGGCCGCGTGGGTGTGGGACCGCGGTCTCCTGCACGTCACCGTCCCGCTCGGCATCGGCGGCCTGACCCGGGTCCTCGTCCAGGCCGGCGGCGTCGACAACCCCCTCCTGCTGGTCTTCGCCGACGAGGCGACCTCCGTACGCCTGTGGCCGTACGAGACCGGTTCGGGCACCGCGCTGGTCTACGGCCCCGCGCTGCTGCGCGAGGCCAAGCTCAGCGGTACGACCGCCCACCTCACCGGCGACACCATCGGCGAGACCGGCCTTGAGGTGTGGGGCCCGCGCGGCATCACCGACGTCACCTGGAACGGGCGGGCCGTGCCCTCGACCGTCACCACCGCGGGCAGCCTGCGCTCGAACCCGGACGCGCTGCTGCCGGGGGTGCCCGCGGTACCGCTCCCCGCACTCGACGGCTGGCGGCGGAAGGTGGAGAACCAGGAGGCCGCGGTCGCCTTCGACGACTCCAAGTGGACGGCGGCGAACAGGACTTCGACGTTCAGCACGACGGCCATCCCCTCCGGGCAACCGCTGCTCTTCGCGGACGACTACGGCTTCCACTACGGGGACGTCTGGTACCGGGGCCGCTTCACGACCGGCACGGCCGACGCCCTGGAGTCGGTGACCCTCGCCTACAGCACCGGTACCCAGGGGCTGCTGATGGCCTGGCTCGACGGGGAACCGCTCGGCACGCACCGGATGCCGGTGCCGACCAACAGCAGCGTGCGGCAGGGCAGTTGGGCGGCGAAGGCGACTCTCGCCGTCCCGGAGAAGCCCGCGAAACTGCGCGCGGCCGGTCCGCATGTCCTGTCCGTGCTGGTGCGGCGGATGCAGCACGACCAGGACGGCAAGGCCCTCGACACCCACAAGGTGGCCCGCGGTCTGACGGCGGCGACCTTCAAGGGCGCCTCCCCGAAGGTGAGTTGGCGGCTCCAGGGCGCGACGACACCCGATCCCGTGCGCGGGCCGCAGAACAACGGCGGGCTGTACGGCGAGCGGGAGGGCTGGCATCTGCCGGGGTACACGGACACCGGCTGGGAGGCCGTCACGCTCCCCCGCGCCGACAAGCGGCAGGGCGTGGCCTGGTACCGGACCAGCTTCAAGCTCGCCGTGGACACCGGCATCGACGCCTCGATCGGCCTCATCCTCGACGACGACCCGGCACGCGCCTACCGCGTCCAGATCTTCCTCAACGGCTGGAACATGGGCCAGTACATCAACGACGTGGGCCCACAGCACACCTTCGCCCTGCCGAACGGGATCCTCCGCACACGTGGCACCAACACACTCGCCCTGGCCGTCCTGTCCGACGGCACCACACCGGCGGGCCCGAAGGACGTACGGCTGACGCTGTTGGGGAGCGCGGCCGGAGGAGTACCGGTTTCGCCGGTGGCCTCCCCCGGCCGATAGTTCCGCTTCGGTTCGGGGATCTGCTTCGGTTCAGCTGATCCGGATCATGTTCCAGGACAGCGGCTCCAGTACGGCGGTCAGGGTGCCGTCCTGGAGTGTGGTGCCCTCGACCATGTGCGGGGCCACCCGCTCCGGGTCGGCCAGTGTGTTGCGGGCATCCGGGTCGGCGTCCGCGAGGGCGCTGTGCTCGACGACCGACGTCAGGTCGAGGCCGTTCAGGCCGACTTCGAGCGGGAGCGACTCGGTGCGGCTGCGGTTGACGGCGAACACCGTGACCGAGCCGTCCTCGCCGCGCACCGCGGTGGCGTGCAGCAGGTCGGCCTCGCCGTACTTCCGCGTCTCGTGCTTCGGGGAGTCGACGCGGACGTCGAGGACCTGGCCGCGCCCGTACTTCGACGCCTGCGCGAACGGGAAGAACGTCGTCTGCCGCCAGGCCGGGCCGTCCGGCTCGGTCATGATCGGCGCGATGACGTTGACGAGCTGGGCGAGGCAGGCGACGGTGACGCGGTCGGCGTGCCGGAGCAGCGCGATCATGAGCGACCCGAAGACCACGGCGTCCATGACGCTGTAGTTGTCCTCCAGGAGGCGCGGCGCCTCCGGCCAGTCGGCGGGATCGGCGTTCTTCGCCTGCTCCTCCCAGTCCGACGTGTACCAGACGTTCCACTCGTCGAAGGAGAGGTTGATCTTCTTCTTCGACTTGAGGCGGGCGCCCACGTGGTCGGCGGTCGCGACCACGTTCTCGATGAAGGACTCCATGTCGACGGCCGAGGCGATGAAGGAGTCGAGGTCGCCGTCGGTCGGCTGGTAGTAGGCGTGCAGCGAGATGAAGTCGACCAGGTCGTACGTCTCCTGGAGGACCGTCGACTCCCACTCGGCGAAGGTCGGCATGGCCTGGGAGGAGGAGCCGCAGGCGACGAGTTCGACACCGGCGTCGATCTGGCGCATCGCGCGGGCCGTCTCGGCGGCGATCCTGCCGTACTCCTCGGCGGTCTTGTGGCCCGTCTGCCAGGGGCCGTCCATCTCGTTGCCGAGACACCAGAGTTGGATGCCGAAGGGGTTTTTGTCGCCGTGCGCGATCCGCTGGTCGGAGAGGGTCGTGCCGGAGGGGTGGTTGGCGTACTCCTGGAGTTCGAGGGCCTCGGCTACGCCCCGGGTGCCCAAGTTGATCGCCATCATCGGTTCTGCCTGGGGGCCCAGCTTCTTCAGGAACGCGATGTACTCGGAGAGGCCGAACCGGTTCGTCTCTGTTGAGCGCCAAGCCAGGTCGAGGCGGCGAGGGCGATCTCCTGCGGGGCCTACCGAGTCTTCCCACTTGTAGCCGGAGACGAAGTTGCCGCCGGGGTAGCGGATGGTCGTTACGCCGAGTTCGCGGACCAGGTCCAGGACGTCTTGGCGGAGGCCCTCTGTGTCTGCGGTGGGGTGGTCTGGTTCGAAGATGCCGGTGTAGACGCAGCGGCCGAGGTGTTCCACGAAGGAGCCGAAGAGGCGGGGGTTGACTTCGCCGATGGTGAAGGCTGGGTCGAGGGTGAAACGGGCGGTACTCATGTGCGCCTTTCGAGGTTGAGTTTTGTCTGCGGGTGCGTGGGGGCTGGTCGCGCAGTTCCCCGCGCCCCTAGAGGGCGACTGGCCAGCCGGTTGTTGTCCAGCTCAGGGTGTTCAGCCCCAGCTTCGGTGTGCCGTTATCGTCTCCGTCGTAATAGTGGTATGCCAAGACATCCTTACCTTTGTCTTGGAAGATGGATTGTCCGCCTGGGCCTATGTAGCGGCCGTGGCCGGCCAGCAGTAGGTCTCCGCCGCCCGCGAGCATCGGCTTGCCCGTGCTGTCCGCGTACGGGCCCGTGATTGAAGTCGCTCGGCCCACGCGGATCTTGTAGGTGGAGTTCACGCCGGCGCAGCACGCGTCGTACGACGCGAAGAGGTAGTAGTAGCTGCCGTGGTGGACGATGTACGCGCCCTCGACCGCATAGGGCGCGTCCGGGCGAGTTGCCAATTGGGACACCGTTGCGCCCGGGATCGCCTTGCCCGTCGCGGGGTTGAGTTGGACCAGGCGGATGCCCGTCCAGTACGAGCCGAACGCCATCCAGAGTTTGCCGTCGGCCTGGATGAGCGCCGGGTCTATGGCGTTCCAGGGGTCCGTGGTCTCCGAGGTGAAGGCCTTGCCCTGGTCGGTCCATGTGCCGGGGAGGCCGGTCGGGGAGGTGGCGACGCCGATCGCGGAGTGGTTGGTGCCCCAGGAGGAGACGGCGTAGTAGAGCCAGTAGCGGCCGTCGCGGTAGGAGAGGTCGGGGGCCCAGGGGTCGCCGGTCGAGTTGTAGTCGTACCACCAACTCGGGGGCGCGGCGAAGGCGTTGCCCGCGTCGTCCCACTGGACGCGGTCCTTGGAGGTGCGGGCGCCGATGACGCCGCCGGTCGAATAGGCCACGTAGCCACCGGACTTGAGGGCGATGACGGTGGGGTCGTGGATGATCTGCTGGCCCGTGATGGGCTGCGGGTCGGGGTAACTCTGCGCTGCCTGAGCCGTGTTGGGCAGCAGGGCCAGAGCGGCCGCCATCACTACCCCGGCAAGACCTCTTCGTATGGTCACTGTCCCGCCAATCCGGTGTGGGCCACGCCCGCGACGATCTGACGCTGGAAGAAGACGAAGACGATGATCAGCGGCAGGCCCGCCATGAGGCCGCCGGCCATGAGCTGGGCCCACTGGATGCCGTAGGAGTTCATGACGGTCGCGATGCCGTTCGGCATGGTCATCAGGTCGGGGTTGTTGGTCACCATGTACGGCCACAGGAAGTTGTTCCACGAGGCGATGAAGGTGAAGATGCCCACCGCCGCGAGGGAGGGGCGGGAGAGGGGGACGACGATCGTGAAGAAGATCCGCCAGCGGCCCGCGCCGTCGATGAAGGCGGCCTCCTCCAGTTCGCGGGGGATGCCCTGGAAGAACTTGTAGAGGATGTAGACCATCGCGGCGGGCGCGCACTGCGGCAGGATCATGCCCCAGTAGGTGTCGACCATCCCCATCTGCTGGACGGTGGTGAAGAGGGGGACGCCGAGGACGGCCGGGGAGATCATCAGGCCCGCCATCACGACGCCCATCAGGACGGACTTGCCCTTGAACTCGGTGCGGGCGAAGCCGTATCCGGCGAGTGCGGCGACGGTGACCACGATGGCCGTCACGAGGACCGACACCACAAGGGAGTTGACGAACCAGTCCGTGATGTTGCCGGTCTTCCAGAGGGCCTTCCATGCCTGGCCCGTCCAGACCTCGGGCAGCCAGTGCGGCGGGATCTCGGCCGCCTCGGCCTCGGACTTAAGCGAGGTGAACAGGGCGGCGGCGATCGGCGCCACGAAGAGGGCGGAGACGGCGGCGCCGAGCAGCGTGAGGACGATCTGGCTGGGGGTCCAGGGCCTGCGGGGCTTGCGTACAGGGGTGGTTGTGGCCGCGGTCATCGGGTGCCCTCCTCACGGTTGCGCAGCAGTGCCATCCGGGCGAGGGCGACGGCCGCGATGATCACGAAGAAGATGACGGACATCGCGGAGGCGTAGCCCACGCGGTAGCTGGTGAAGCCCTGTTCGAGGGTGTACTGGACGAAGGAGCGGGTGCTGAGCTCGGGGCCGGGGCCGAAGTCCATCATCACGACGGCCTGGTCGAAGAGCTGGAGCGAGGCGAGGGCCTGGAGCGCGATCACCAGGCCGGTGATGTGGCGGAGCATCGGCAGGGTGATGTGGACCGTGCGGTGCCAGGCGTTCGCGCCGTCGAGCTTGGCGGCCTCGTAGAGGTGGTCGGGGATGCCCTGGAGCGCGGCGAGGTAGAGGAGGAAGCTGAAGCCGACGGTCCACCAGAGGGTCTCGATGACGATGGCGAGCATCGCGTAGGACTTGTCGGTCAGCCAGGGTGTGGTGAGTCCGAAGGTCTCGTTGAACAGGCCGATCCCCTGGGTGAACAGCCACTGCCACATGTTGCCCGCGACCGTCGACGGCAGCAGGAACGGCGCGAAGAAGCACAGCCGCCACAACCACTTTCCGCGTTCGATGTGGTGCGCGAGCATCGCGAGCAGGAAGGCGAGGACGGTGATGCACGGCACGACGAGCAGCGTGAAGTACGCGCTGTGGCCGAGCGCGTCCCACATCGCCCGGTCGTGCAGGGCCTCGCGGTAGTTGTCGAGGCCGATGAAGTTCGCGCCGTCGCCGGAGATGTTGGCGTCGGTGAGGCTGAGGTAGACGCCGCGCAGCAGCGGCCAGACGACGAACAGGGCGAAGAGCGCCAGGAACGGGGCGACGAACCAACCCCCGTGCTGGAAGCCCTGGTTGCGGCGGACGGTCGCGGTGGCGGTGGCGGTCCTCGTCCGCGCCGGTGCGATGACGGTCCCGGCACTGGTGGTCATGCGGCTGCACCTCCCTGTGCGGCGGTCCTGCCGTCCATCGGGTTCTTCGAGGCGAGGAGCTTGGTGAGGTGGTTCTTCATCGTCCGCGCGACGGCGGCCGGTTTGGCGGAGCCCATCGTCGAGGAAACGACGAGGGGGCCGAGATCCTGGGCGAGGACGCCGGTGGAGCCCGCGAACCACACCTTCGGCTCGGTGGCCTGGTGGTTCATCGCGGAGACGTACTCGTTCTGCGGGGTGAGCTTCTTGTACGCGGCCGTGGACAGCGTCGGCGTGTACGCGGGGATGTGGCCGCCGGCCGCCCACTGGAGGGCGTGGGTGACGACATACGCGGCCAGTTCGTGCGCGGCCTCGTTGGTGGCGCCGCCGCGGCCCGCCTGGTGCGGCAGGACGAAGGAGTGCGACTCGGCGTGCGTCGCCTGCCTGCCGAAGACGGGCGGCAGCGGGGTCGCGCCGTAGTCCAGCTTGGCGCCGGAGAAGACCGGTACCGACCAGTCGCCCTCCCAGGTGAAGGGGGCGCCGTTGATGAACTGTTCGCCGGTCGGTGCGCCCGGGATGACGTATCCGTCGGTGACGTGCCGGCGGAAGAACTCCAGGACCTGGGTGGCCTTGTCGGCGTCGAAGAGGACCTCGGTGTTGCCGTCGTCGAACCATCCGCCGCCGAGCTGGGTGTAGAAGGCGACGAAGAACCACCACTGGAAGTTCTGGTCGTTGGTCCACAGGCCGATGGTCTGGAGGCCCTTCTTCTGGACCGCTTTGGCCTTCTTCAGGACGTCGAACCACTCGTCGGTGGAGGTGACTTGGACCATCCGGCCGTCGTCGCCGAGCAGGTCCGCCTTCTTCAGGACGTCCTTGCGGTAGAAGCAGAGCTGTACGTGGACGTCGAGCGGCAGGGCGTACAACTCGCCGTCGATGACACCGCGGTTCCACAGCGCGGGGTTGTAATCGGCCTTGCGCACGCCGTACTTGGCGAGGAGGTCCTCGTCCCACGGATCGAGGAGCCGGCCCGGCGAGAAGCCCGCGACGCGGCCCATGTGCATGACGCCGAGTTCCGGTGCGCGATTGCCCGCCGCGGCCATGGCGAGCTTGGTGTAGAAGGGGTTGCCCCACTGGAGGGTGGAGTCCTTCACGTCGATGCCGGGGTGTTCCGCGCGGAAGGCGTCCAGCATCGCGATCATGTTGGCGCCGTCGCCGCCGCTGAAGAGGTTCCAGTAGCGCACCCGGGTGTCCGCGCCGGAGGCGAGCGCGTCGGCGCCGGTGCCGAGAGCGGCGAAGGCGAGGCTGCCCGCGACCGCGAGGCCGCCCGCCGTGGCCAGTAGGTGTCTGCGATTCAGGTCAGGTCGTCCCATTGCCTGCCCTTACTGTAGAGATCCTGTCGTGTTCGATATGTCGAATGCTGCTCGCAACTTCGAACGGGACCGTAAAATCGAAGCGCTTGCGCGTCAATGGGTTGAACACAGTGCACGGTTCATTCGCGGGGGCGATTTCCGGACACAGCGGTCGTTCCCGGTCCCACAACGGCCACCGGATGACATGACGTTCGCAGTTGTGGGCGCGTAACCTCGGACCGGCTGTGCAGCGGACGGCGGGAAGGGGGAGCGTACGACGTGGTGACGACCTTCCTGGGCGAGCTGTACACGTCCTTCGTGTGGATCCCCACCGCGGTCCTCGGCGCGGCCCTCGCGCTGAAGCTGCCGTCGATCATCCGGCTGTGGCGGGACCCGCTGTTACGGGCGGTCGGCGGGCTGCTGCTGTTCGCCTGCGCGCTGTTCGTGTCCGTGACGCCGTCGGTCATCGGCTGGACCAACCGGGTCACGGGTGTGCCCAACTTCGCGGCGCCGTGGGCGTATTCGCTGCTCACCGCGTTCAGCGGGGCCGGGTTGCTGCTCATCGTCGCCTGGCGCTTCGGGCTGTCCGACCGTTCGAACACGACCCGGCGCGCCAGACGTTGGATCATCTCCGTCTACTCGGGTGTGGTCGTGGCGCTGTGGGTGCTGTTCGCCCTCGCCGACGCGCCCGTGGAGCGGGTGCGGGACCTGGACACGTACTACGCCAACACGCCATTCATGCGCGAGGAGATCCTGCTCTATCTGCTCGCGCACACCGTGGCCGCGCTGGTCACCGTGCGGCTCATCTGGAACTGGGTCCGCGCGGACGGCCTGCACGGCTGGCTGCGCTCGGGACTGACGTTCCTGGGCGCCGGTTACGCGCTGAGCCTCGTCTTCGATCTCGCCAAAATCACGGCGGTGACGGCCCGTTGGACGGGCCACGACCTCGACGCGCTGAGCACGGACATCGCCCCGTGCGCGGCCTGCCTCGCCGCCGTCCTGATCGCCGTCGGTTTCATCCTGCCGCACACCGGCCAATTCCTGCACGGCCGCCTGCGCGTCCGTCTCGCCCACCACCAACTCCGGCCGCTGTACGTCCTGATGCGCTCCGTCGACGGCGACGGCGTCCCCTTCCTGCTGTGCGCGGCGCCCGAACTGCGCCTGATCCGGCGGGAGACGTACATCCGGGACGTCCTCCTGCCCCTCGCCCGCCACCTCGACGAGGACCTCCGCACCCGCGCCCACCAGGCCGCCCTCCACCTCGGCTGCACCCCGCCCCGCGCGAAGGCGCTCGCCGCGGCGGTGGCGATCCTGGACGCCGTCGACTCCGGCCACGGCAACACCGGCGGCCACCCCGACACCGCCGACCTCCTCCAGGAGATCGGGCCCGTCTCCCGCGCCCTGCGCCACCGCGACGCGATCGACGCGGTGCGGGCGGCTGTGCGCGTGGGCGCCGGCGGCCTGGAGTTCGTCGTGGAAGGTCTCCAGCTTGCGGCGGATCTCCGCCAGCTCCTCGGGCGAGGGCATCTGTCCGTCGGTCGGGGTGATCACGCTGAGCAGGTAGTGCTGCATGACG
>NZ_JBLTJC010000210.1:0-18069 GCF_048158785.1 Streptomyces colwelliae
CTCTTCGGCAGCGTCAGATGCGTCTAAGAGACACCCACACACCCGCGGGCGCCACGCACCCCGGATCACCCGATATGAACCTTTCGCGTGGCAGCCTGTCCGTCGTCACAGCCCGCACTTCCGAAGGTGAGCACCATGACCACCCTTCACCTGGAGCACTCCTCCCACGCCCACACGCACGGCCCGGACTGCGGACACGCCGCGGTGCCGCACGGCGACCACGTCGACTACGCGCACGACGGCCACCTGCACCGCGAGCACGGCGGCCACTGGGACGAGTGCGAGCCCGGCGGCCACGTCGCCCACCAGGAGCACGCGCACCGGCACGGCCAGGACTGCGGGCACGAGAGCGTCCTGCACGGCGACCACGTCGACTACGTGCACGACGGCCACCGCCACGCCCTGCACGACGGCCACTGGGACGACCACTGAGCCACACCCACGGCCGGGAACGGCCTGGAATCACCGACGCACAGCTCCCCGTCGCCCGGCGCGGGGAGCTGTCGGCATATCGTGGCCCCGATCACGTTTCGCTCCCCCACTGGACGACATACCGACCGGTCGGCATGATGGGCGGAGACCTGTTCCTCCGTTCGTAGGAGTGATGTATGAGCCCCGACCACCCGCCCGGACTCGATCTCGACCGGCTGCGCGGTCTGCTCGACCGCGAGCGGCCCGGTCTGGTGACCGGCGCCCTGTCCGGCCGGCTGATCGAGGGCGGACGGTCGAACCTCACCTACGCGGTCACCGACTCCACCACGAAGTGGGTCGTACGGCGACCCCCGCTCGGCCATGTACTGGCCACCGCCCACGACATGAGGCGCGAGCACCGCGTGATCAGCGCCCTGCACCCGACGAACGTGCCGGTGCCGAAACCCGTCCTCCTGTGCGAGGACGACGAGGTGCTCGGGGCGCCGTTCTACGTCATGGAGTTCGTCGAGGGCACGCCGTACCGCACCGCCGACGAGCTCACCCCGATCGGCCCCGAGCGCACCAGGGGCGCGGTGCTCGAACTGGTCGACACGCTGGTCGAGTTGCACGCGGTGGATCCCGCCGAGGTGGGCCTCGCGGACTTCGGCCGCCCCGAGGGTTTCCTGGACCGCCAACTGCGCCGCTGGGGCAAGCAGTTGGACGCGTCCCGCAACCGCGAGCTGGCAGGCGTCGAGGAGTTGCACGCGGCCCTCGGCCGCCACCTCCCCGACTCCCCCGCCCCGGCCGTCGTACACGGCGACTACCGCCTCGACAACGTGCTGATCGGCGAGGACGACACGATCAAGGCGATCCTCGACTGGGAGATGTCCACCCTCGGCGACCCGCTCACCGACCTGGGCCTCCTGGTCATGTACAGCATCCCGCTGGAACTGCCCAACTCCCCCATTTCCACGACCGCTTCGGCCCCCGGCCACCCCGCACCGGCCGAGCTGATCGAGCGGTACGCCGCGCGCTCGGGGCGCGACGTCTCGTCGGTCGCCTGGTACACGGCGTTCGCGTGGTTCAAGCTCGCCGTGATCCTGGAGGGCATCCACTACCGCTACACCCTGGGCCAGACGGTCGGCCGCGGCTTCGACCGCATCGGCGAGCTGGTTCCCGTCTTCATCGAGCACGGCCTGACCACCCTTCAGGAGGGCTGATCCACCATGGACTTCGCGTTCGACGCACACACCGAGGAACTGCGCGCCAAGCTCCTGGCCTTCATGGACGAGTACGTATATCCGGCCGAAGCCGTGGCCGAAGACCAGCGCGCCCAGCTCGCCTCCCCCTGGGACACCCCCGCCGTGGTAGGGGAGTTGAAGGCGGAGGCCCGCAGGCAGGGCCTGTGGAACCTCTTCCTGCCCGACGCCGAGTACGGCGGCGGCCTGACCAACCTCCAGTACGCCCCACTTGCCGAAATCACCGGCCGCTCCCCGCACTTGGCGCCCACCGCGCTGAACTGCGCGGCACCGGACACCGGCAACATGGAAGTCCTCTACCAGTTCGGCGACGAGCAGCAGAAGAAACAATGGCTGGAGCCGCTGCTGGCAGGCGAGATCCGCTCGGCGTTCGCGATGACGGAGCCCGAGGTCGCCTCCTCGGACGCCACGAACATCACCACCCTCATCGAGCGGGACGGCGACGACTACGTCATCACGGGCCGCAAGTGGTACATCTCCGGGGCGATGAACCCGGACTGCAAGATCTTCATCGTGATGGGCAAGACGGACCCGGACGGCGCCGACATCCGCCGCCAGCAGTCCATGATCCTCGTCCCCCGCGACACCCCGGGCGTCACGGTCAAGCGCGCGATGCAGGTCTTCGGCTACGAGGACCACTCCCACGGCGGCCACGCCGAGGTGGTCTTCGACCACGCGCGCGTGCCGGTGACCAACCTGATCGGCGAGGAGGGCGGCGGCTTCGCGATCGCCCAGGCGCGGCTCGGTCCGGGCCGTATCCACCACTGCATGCGGCTGATCGGCATGGCCGAGCGGGCGATCGAGCTGATGTGCCAACGGGCCGTCTCCCGCGTCGCGTTCGGCAAGGCGCTGGCCCAGCAGGGCGTCGTCCACAACTGGATCGCGGACGCGCGGGTCGCCGTGGAGCAACTGCGGCTGCTGGTCCTGAAGACGGCCTGGATGATGGACACGGTCGGCAACAAGGGCGCCCACGCGGAGATCCAGGCCATCAAGATCGCCACGCCCCGCACGGTCGTCGGCATCCTCGACAAGGCGATCCAGCTGCACGGCGCGGGCGGCGTGAGCCAGGACTTCCCGTTGGCCGAGCTGTACGCGAGCGCCCGCACCCTGATGCTGGCCGACGGCCCGGACGAGGTGCACCAACGGTCGCTGGCGCGGCGGGAGTTGAAGAAGTACCTGTAGTACACGAGGAGTTGGAGGGGCGTGCACCCGGTATACGTACCCGGTGTGCGCACCCCTCCAGCCCTGTTCCCCCGAGGCGGATGGTCAGTTGGGCGTGCTCGCCTTCAGCGTCCAGCCCTGGCGGCAGGTGTGGCCGAAGGTGCCGACGTCGCAGCCCTCGACGGTGAAGACGTAGGCGCCGGTGTTCCGCTCCTGCACCCGGATCCGCCCGGACGTCCCGCCGCCGAACTCGCGCTGGGTGCCCCCGGGGTCGGAGGCGCTCGCCCAGCGGACCAGGAACCTGTCGTAGCGGTGCTCCGGGGCCGTCGTGCCCCAGTTGAAGTAGGCGTAGCCGCGGTCCTCCCACGCGGCGACGACCATGTTCGAGCCTTGGCGCGGCGACCAGGTGGCGGTGCCGTAGGCGAAGTACTGGCGCTTCCCGGCGTACACGTTGCCCAGGTACACGTCCCTGGTGCCGCTGGTCGGGCAGCCCAGCCAGCCACTGGCTCCGCCGAGGGCGTTCCAACGCTGGTTGATGTGGGACTCGTTGACCGGGATGGAGCACGCGGCCCGCGCCGGTGTCTGCGCGGCGGCCGGCACCGTCGCCGTGCCGCCGAGAGCGAGCAGGGAGCCCAGGACAACGCCGGTGAGGCGCCGCTTCGTTGACAGCATGGTGTTTCCCCCGTTGATTCCTGCGTTGGTTCCTGTCGACCGGTCCGGCGGTGTGCCCGCCGTTCCGCTGCTACGAGCATCACGGCAACGGGGTCCGGAAGTTGAGGGGAAGCCCTCGGGCGGCGCCGGGCACCTCTCCCGGGTGGACCGGGAAGCGTTCCCGGGACACCCGGGCGCCGCGCCCCCACGATGGGACGCATGGACGACCGCGACGGGCGCACCCGGCCACGTACGGCGACGGCGTACGTACTGCTGGGGCTGGCGGCCCTCCAAGTGGCCGCAGGCGCGGTCGCGTTGGCGGCGGCCGGGGTCTCCGCGGCGGACGTGATCCGCTACGACATGGTCGTCGACCTGGCGGTCGGTCTCGCCTACCCGGTCTGCGGCACGGTGATCGCGCTGCACCGGCCGCGCAATCCCATCGGCTGGCTGCTGATCGCCTACGGGCTGGGCCACGCGTTCACGGGGATGTCGATCGGGCTGGCCGTGCAGGGGCTACGGCTGGGCTGGTCCCCGGAGTTGCTGCACGCGCTCACCACCGTCGGCCGCCACACCTGGATCCTCGGCAGCTCCACGGCGTTCGTGCTCGTGTTCTTCCTGTTCCCCGACGGCCGGCTGCCCGACCGCCGCTGGCGCTGGGCCCTGGTCGCCCAACTCCTGTCCTCCCCGCTCGACTTCGCGATCTGGGCGCGGGACGACTGGGGACTGTTCCGCGGCACACCGGCCCAGCCGTCCTACCTCCCGGTGCCGGACAGCTGGATGCCCGCCCTGCGCGACCTCGAGACCGCCAAGGCCTGCCTGGTGCTGGCCGCCGTGTTCGCGGTCATGTCCGTCCGCTACCGGCGCGGCGGGGAGCAGGACCGCCGCCGGCTGCTGTGGCTGATCGCGGGAATGCTGCCGCTGGCGTTGAGCGTGGTCCTCCAGATCCTCGGCTTCCCGGCGGTCTACACCTCGTGCTGCACCCTGTTCCTGCCGACCGCCATCATGATCGCCGTGGTCCGCGAGGAGTTGCTCGACATCCGCCTCGTCGTCTCCCGCAGCCTGCTCTACGGCGCGCTCACGGTC
Source organism: Streptomyces colwelliae (assembly GCF_048158785.1). Lineage (NCBI taxonomy): Bacteria > Bacillati > Actinomycetota > Actinomycetes > Kitasatosporales > Streptomycetaceae > Streptomyces > Streptomyces colwelliae. The sequence continues at coordinate 4,566 of NZ_JBLTJC010000210.1, forward strand.
GGCGTGGCCGTCGCCTACGTCGGCCTCGTCACCTTCGTCCAGGCCCTCCTCAACCCCGATCCCACGCTGCTCGGCCCGGCCCTGGTCACCGTCACCCTCGCCGCCGCCTTCGAACCCGCCCGCCGCCTCCTCCAGCGCATGGTCGACCGCGCCCTGTACGGCGACCGGCACGACCCGGTGCGCGCGGTCTCCCGCATCGGCGAACGGCTGGCCGGCACCGGCGTCGGCGCGGTCCCGGAGGCGGTGGGCGAGGCGCTGCGGCTGCCGTACGTGTGCGTGGAGTCGAAATCCGGGGTGACGGACGGGAGTTGGGGCGAGCCCGGGGAACACATCCACGCCATACCGCTCGACTACGACGGCCGCACGGTCGGCGCACTGGTGATCGGGCTGCGCCCCGGCGAACAGCACCCCGACACCGCCGACTTGGCGGTCCTGGAGCTGTTCGCCGTACCCCTGGCCGCCGCACTGCACGCCACCGACCTCACCCGCCAACTCCAGCACTCCCGCGAACGGATCGTCGCCGCACGCGAGGAGGAACGTCGCCGGATCCGCCGCGACCTGCACGACGGGCTCGGGCCCACCCTCGCCGGAGCCGCCTTCCAGGCCGACGCCGTACGCAATCTGCTCACGTTCGACCCGGAGCGGGCGGCGGCGCTGCTCACCGAGCTGCGGTCCGAGGTCGGGGGCGCGGTCGCCGAGGTGCGCCGCCTGGTGGACGGGCTACGGCCGCCGGATTTGGACCAGTTGGGGCTGCTGGGCGCGTTGCGGGAGCGTGCGGTGCGGCTGTCCTGGCGGGCGGACGGCACCGAGATCCAGGTGCGGGTCCGGGCGCCGGAGCGGTTGCCGGCGCTGCCCGCCGCCGTCGAGGTGGCCGCGTACCGCATCGCGATCGAGGCGCTGACCAACGCGGCCCGGCACGCCCGGGCCTCCCACGTGGACCTGCACATCGAGATCGGCGACGGGCTGCGCCTGGAGGTGTGCGACGACGGTTCGCCGGCGGACGAGGAGACCGCGTGGACACCGGGCGTGGGCATCACGTCGATGCAGGAGCGCGCGGCGGAGCTGGGCGGCCGGTGTGTGGCGGGACAGGGGCGGGTGGTGGCGACGCTGCCGTTGGGAGAGGCGCTGTGACGGGGCTGGAACCTGGGGGTGAGGACGACGGGGACGCGCTGCGGGTCGTCCTCGCCGACGACCACCCGGTGGTCCGTACCGGGCTGGCCGCGCTCCTGGAGTCGATGCGGGACGGGACTCCGCGCGTGCGTGTCGTCGGGGTCGCCGCGAGCGGGCGGGAGGCGGTACGGGCGGCGGTGACCCTGCGCCCGCACGTGATGGTGATGGACATCCGGATGCCCGACCTCAACGGCATCGAGGCGACCCGGGAGATCGGCCGGGTGGCACCCCGGGTGGCCGTGCTGATGCTCACCATGGTCGAGGAGGACGACTCGGTGTTCGCCGCGATGCGGGCGGGCGCTCTGGGCTATGTCCTCAAGGGCGCGGGCCAGGACGAGATCGTCCGGGCGATCCGGGCGGTGGCCGCGGGCGAGGCCATCTTCGGCCCCGGTGTCGCGAGGCGCGTGCTGGGCCACCTGAGCAGACCCCCGGACCGCCCCGACCCGTGCCCGACACTCACCCCGCGCGAACGGGACGTCCTCGCTCTGATCGCCGACGGCCGGCCCAACTCGGTCGTGGCGACCCGCCTGGGCCTGTCCCCGAAGACGGTCAGCAACCACATGTCGGCGGTCCTGGCCAAGCTGGGCGTCACGGACCGCGCGCAGGCGGCGGCCTGGGCCCGGGAGGCGGGGCTCGTCCCCCCACCGGACGCGTGAGGGCGTGTTACGGCCGCAGCGCGCGCAGCAGCAGGTCCGCCAGGTGGTCGGCGACCTGCTGGGGCGTGAGGGGGCCGCCGGGGCGGTACCAGGTCGACAGGTGGTGGACCGAGCCGAAGTGGTAGTCCACGACGAGGTCGGCCGGGGTCGCCGTGGAGAAGACGCCTTCGCGCTGGCCCTCCTCGACGAGCCCGCGGAAGCGCTCGTGGTAGCGCCGGCGCTCGGCACGCACCTGCTTGTTCTTCTCCGGGCTGAGGTGGTGCATGGAGCGGAAGAAGATCGACGCGTCGTCGAGGTTGTCGATCGTCGTCACGACGACGTCCGCGGCGGCGGCGCGCAGCCGCTTCTCGACCGGCTCGTCGGCGGTCGCGAACACCTCCAGGCGTTCCTGCTGGACGCGCAGCACGCGCGCGTACACCTCGTGCAGGAGATCGTCCTTGGAGCCGAAGTAGTGGTACAGCGCCCCCTTGGTGACGCCTGCGGCCTCGACGATCTCCTGCACCGAGGTTCGGTCGTAGCCCTGCTCGGCGAAAAGCCTGGTGGCGGCGGCGAGGAGCCGCTGCGGGACGGGGGCCCCGTCTCCGTCGGTCGTCCTGGGCACTGCCGCCACCTGCCTTTTCTGGCTGTTCACTCGCTGTCGTGCGACCGGGAACGCAGTTCCCGCCGGAGGATCTTCCCACTTGCCGTCTTCGGCAGGTCGGGCAGGATCTCCACCTGGCGGGGGTATTTGTAGGCGGCCAGTCTCTCCTTGCAGTACACGGCGAATTCATCGGGGTCGGTTTCGGCGCCCGGACGGAGACTGATGTACGCCTTCACGGTCTCGCCCCGGTACCCGTCGGGCACCCCGACCACGGCCGCCTCGCGCACCGCCGGGTGGGTGTACAGCACGTCCTCGACCTCGCGCGGCCACACCTTGAAGCCGGACGCGTTGATCATGTCCTTCTTGCGGTCGACGACGTACAGCCAGCCCTGCGGGTCCATGAACCCGATGTCACCGGTGCGCAGCTCGCCGTCCGGGAAGGTCTCGGCGGTGGCCTCGGGCCGCCGCCAGTACCCGGGCACGACCTGCGGCCCGCGCACCAGGATCTCGCCCTGCTCCCCGAACGGAACCTCCTCGCCCTGGTCGTCGACGATCCGTACGACGGTGTTCGGCCCCGGCGCGCCGACGGCCAGCGTCCCGGAGACCGGGTCGACGGGCGCTTCCAGGTCCTGCGGCACGGACGCGCAGGGCGCGGTGCACTCGGTGAGGCCGTAGCCGTTGCGGATATACGGCCCGAAGCCGGCCCGGAACTTCTCCACCAGGGCGGGCGGCAGGGGCGCTCCGCCGGAGGAGATGTTCACGAAGGACGAGAAGTGGTCGGGTGTGACCGCCGGGTGCGCGGCCAGCGCCATGAAGGCCGTCGAGGGGCCGACGGTGTAGGCGGGCCGGTGTTCGACGAACGCGTCGAGGACGACGCCCGCCTCGAAGCGGTACGCGAGGACGAGCAGGCCCGCGCTGTTGAGGCACGCGCCGAGTTCGCAGACCATCCCGGTGATGTGGAACAGCGGAGCCATCGCGAAGTAGACGGGGGCCTCGGGCAACCGCAGGCCCGTCCGCTGCCGTTCCGCGTTGCTCATGATGTTGCCGTGGGTGTTGGTGGCCCCCTTGGGGGCGCCGCTGGTACCCGAGGTGTAGCTGATGAGCGCGATGTCGGACGGACCGAAGTCGCGACCCTCGGGCGCCGGGTTCCCCTGCCGCGCGACGGCCACCAGGTCGTCGGCGTCCTCGGCCTGCGGGAGCCGCTCGAAGGTGAGCACGCGCGCGTCGTTGCGGGTTTGGAAATCCAACTCGCACCCGGTGAGCACGATCGGCACCGGCGAGCCGCTCTCCGCGACCGCGGCGACCGTCTCGCGCAGATACGACTCCCAGGCCCGGTCGGAGCAGATCAGCGCGGTCACCTCGCCGTCCCGCAGGACATGGGTGACCTCACCCGACTTGTACATCGGGTTGACGGGGACGACGATCGCGCCGGCCTTCCAGGCACCGAGCAGGGCGAGCACGAAGTGCGGCGAGTTCTGTAGCAGGATCGCGACCCGGTCACCGCGCTCCAGCCCCCGCGCGGCCAGATATCCGGCGACGGAGTCGCTCAGCTCGTCGACCTCGCGGTAACTGAGCCGCCCGTCGAAGTAGGCGATCGCGACGCGGTCCGGGTGCTCTGCGGCGACCGCGCGGAAGGCGTGCACCAGGGAGTCCGGGGGGCTGATCGGGGCCTTCTGCGCCTCGTTGAGCAGCCCCAGCCAGGGCTTGGCGGCGTACAGGGAGTCGGTCATTCCCCGGCCTCCCACTTCTGCTGAATGTGGTTCATGGTGGTCAGCCAGCGATCCGGTTCGGTGGCCCGGGCCTGGTAGTACCCGGCGACCTCAGGATGCGGCAGAACCAGGAACCGATCCTCCGCGATCCCCTTCATCAGCGCATCGGCAACGACATCGGGCTCAATGGCCGTCGGCTGAAGCACCAGGTCACCCGCGCTGCCGGTGGCGGCCAGCATGTCGGTACGCACACCCTGCGGACAGATCGCGTGGACCTTGATCCCCCGGTGCCGGTACGTCAGGGACAGCCACTCGGCGAAGGCGTACGCACCGTGCTTGGTGACGCTGTAGGGCGCGGCCCCGATCATGGTGAGCAGCCCGGCCGCGGACACGGTGGACACGAACCGCCCGCCGCCCCGCTCCAGCCACCCCGGGATCAACGCCTCGGCGGCCCGCACATGAGCCATGACGTTGACATCCCAGGCCAGCGCCCAGACGTCCTCCCCGGCCGCCTCCGACCCACCGGATCCGACCCCGGCGTTGGCGCAGTAGATGTCGACGGTCCCGCCGAGAGCGTCCCGGGCCGCACCGACGACGGCGGAGGCATCCCCGGGTACGGCGATGGCCCCGATCTCATCGGCGACGGCTTTCGCACGATCACCGTCCAGGTCATTGACGACGACCCGGGCCCCTTCGGCAGCGAACCGCCGCGCAAGCGCAGCCCCGATGCCACCCCCAGCCCCCGTGACGACTACCCCGGCACCCTGAACGGCTTCCACCATCGGTCTCCTTCGACTGCGGCTCCACTGCAAGCCCAGACTAACCGGTCGGTATGTAACACCGGAAGAGCGGATTGCCCTTAAGGGGCGCGGGGAACGGCGCGAGCAACCACGACCGAGTCGCACCCTACGAACTACCTGCGGCAGCACTTACGGTGCCCGCATGCCCCTCACCAGAAGAACCCTCCTGGCAGCAACCCCGGCGGCAACCCTCACTCCGACAACCACCAAACCCCGCACACTACGCACCGGCTTCGAGCAGCTAGCCGCACATGACTACACCCAGCTCAGCGGCCAGCGAATCGGCATCGTCACCAACCCCACCGGCATCACAAGAGACGCCCACCACATCGTCGACGTGATGCACGCCAGCCCCCACGTGAACCTCACCGCGGTCTTCGGCCCAGAACACGGCTTCCGAGGCACCGCGCAGGCCGGCGGCTCCGAGGGCTACTACACCGACCCGGCAACCAAACTCCCGGTCTACGACACGTACTTGAAGAGCGGTCAGCCACTCGCCGACATCTTCAGGACCGCCGCCGTGGACACCATCGTCTTCGACATCCAGGACGTAGGCGCCCGCTTCTACACCTACATCTGGACCCTGTACGACTGCATGGAGGCGGCCCAGGTCGCCGGCAAACGCTTCGTCGTACTCGACCGCCCCAACCCGGTGACCGGCCGCGGCACCCAAGGCCCGGTCCTGCACAGGGAGTTCGCGACCTTCGTCGGCCGGCAGCCGATCGCGCAGGCGCACGGCATGACGGTCGCCGAGCTGGCCCGGTTGTTCAACGGGGAGTTCCTGACCACGCCCGTCCCCCTGGAGACCGTACTGATGACGGGCTGGAAGCGGTCGGATTTCTACGACGCCTGGTCACTGCCCTGGGTACCGCCCAGCCCCAACATGCCGACGCCGGACACCGCGCTCGTGTACTCGGGGACGTGTCTCTTCGAGGGCACGAACCTGTCCGAGGGGCGCGGCACCACCCGGCCCTTCGAACTGCTCGGCGCGGAAGGGATCGACGGGCGCTGGGCGGCCGCGGTGAATCAACTCGGGCTGCCCGGTGTGCACTTCAGGGAGGCGTACTTCGCGCCCACCTTCTCCAAGTTCCAGGGCAAGACCGTCGGCGGGGTCCAGATCCACATCCACGACCGGGCCGCGTACGACCCCGTGCGCACCGGGATCGCGCTGCTGGTGACCGCCAAGAAGGTCTGGAGTGGCTTCAGTTGGCGGTCCGACAACTGGATCGACAAGCTCACCGGGTCCGCCCGGGTGCGGACGGCGATCGACGCGGGCGCGGGCACGGACGAGGTGGTGGCGGGCTGGCGGGAGGAGTTGAGGGCCTTCCGGCGGGTTCGAACTGAATACCTCCTCTACAAGTGACTCGTGACGTATGGCCAATCTTCACCGGTAGCGGGACGATGCGCCCACATCGCACCACTACGGGGGACGAGGAGGCCGGTCATGGCGGATCCGGCGATGAGTGTGAGCCCTTACTGGGAGTTGACCTTCGACGCCGACGGAGACGTCGAACAGGGAGAACGCGACCGGCTGCTGCGCGAGGTACGGCAGCGCGGGGTCGGTGACCTGATCGTCTTCTCGCACGGGTGGAACAACCAGCGCGCCGGCGCGACCCGGCTCTACAGCCGCTTCTTCGCCCCGGTTCCGCGCCTCGCGCCGAAGGCGAGGATCGGGTACGTGGGCGTGATCTGGCCATCCATGGAGTTCCCGGACCAGCCGATTCCGGATTTCCCCCGGTCATCAACGGCCGTAACCGAGTTGACGCGGCCCGCACTCGACGCCGACACCCGGCACGCGCTCCTCGACGCCTTCCCCGGCAAGGCGCCGGTGATCGACCAGATCGCCCGGATGCTGGACCAACAGCCGCCCCAGGATGCCGAGTTGGAGGAGTTCGGGCGGCTGGTGCGGACGCTCGTGGAGGTGGTGCCGCCGGGACCGCAGGCGTTGTTCGGCGCCGACACGCTGGCGGAGGGGGTGCCGCAGTGCGAGCCGCGGATGTTCGCGGTCGGCTGTACGGCCGAGGTGTGCGAGCAGTTCGCGCAGGCGCTGGCCCACCTCGCGGGCACTCAAACCCCGGGCGCCGTAACGGAGTTCGCGCTGCCGAACCCGTGGAAGGGTGCGCGGGAGCTGCTGCGGCAGGCGGCGTACTTCGCGATGAAGAGGCGCGCGGGCACGGTCGGCGAGCGTGGTCTGGGCCCGGTGGTCGGGCGGCTCGCGGCGGTGGCGCCGGAGGTGCGGGTGCATCTCGTGGGGCACAGCTTCGGCGGGCGTCTGGTGTCGTTCGCGCTACGGGGTCTGCCCGAGGGGGTGCGCTCGGTCAAGTCGGTGACGCTGCTCCAAGGGGCCTTCTCCCACTACGCGTTCGCGGCCCGGCTGCCGGACGACCCGCGTACCGGCGGAGTCCTTCAGGGCCAGCAGAACCGTGTCGACGGACCACTCGTGTGCTGCTACTCGCACTGCGACTCGGCGCTCGGCACGATCTACCCGCTGGCCTCGCGGATGGCGGACGACGACTGCTCGTTCGCCGCCATCGACATCGGCCGGGTGCTGGGCGACAAGTGGGGCGCGATGGGCCACGACGGGGTGCAGGGGGTGCCGGGCACCCCATCGCTGAGCCTGGCCGAGGCCATCAACTCCCCGCTGCCGACGTCGGGTTGTGTGAACGTCGACGCCTGTGCGGTGGTGTGCCACGGCGAGCCGCCGACGGGAGCGCACGGCGACATCGTGCACCCCGAACTCGCCCGGGTGGTGCTGGCGGCGGGCCGGATCGACCGGCCCGCCGCCGCCCGGGTGTCAGCGGTGTGAGGTGAACTCCACCACTTGCTGGAAGGTGGGCCGGTTCTGCCAACTGATGTTGTAGTGCTTGATGCCGCCGAGGGTCCGCTGGACGATCGAGTCGGCACACCACTGGTCGCCCGCCGAGCACAGGGTGTCCCCGGGGTAGACCGTGGCCGCGGTAGCACCGGCCGCCGTCTTCAGTGTGCTGATCAGGATGTCCCGACAGGCGCTGAGGCTGCCGCCGCCGCAGTACTGCTGGGCCAGCGGCCCGGACACGGTCTGTCCGAGCACCGACCGGATGTCCTTGTCGACGTAGCTCCACCAGCCGTACTGGAAGGAGCTTCCGGCGTGCGACCCGGTCGGGCCGTGCGCGGCCGAGGGGGTCTCGTCGATGTACAGGTTGTTGGTGAACGCGGTGTAGAGGGTGTCACCGAGGCCGGGTTGGAACTCGGCCTTCACCAGCGCCGGCCACCAGGCGTCCAGGATCCGGATGGCGTCGGCGTTGGCGTAGGCCTTGGACCCCGCCGAGGTCTCCGTGCGTTTGCCGCCCGCGGTGAGCCAGGTCTGGAGCTTGGTGACGGCCGCGGCGGCGGTGGTGTCGGTGACCGTACTGCTGTTGATCACCTTCAGCAGGTCGGGCAGGACGTCCTCGGCGCGCAGATCGGTGAGCGAGGCGTCCGACATCGCCTTCACCAGCGAGGATCTGGTCACCCCGCCGGCCGCGACGAGTTTCTTCACCCGGTCGTCGATGAGATTGCCGCGATGGACGGACCCGTCGCCCCAACTGGCTGTCGTGTAGTTGAGGGCCTGTTTGTTGTTCCAGGAGATGTAGTAGTCCTGGTCGATGGAGTTGGGGTGCGCGGAGGCCGGGGTGTAGTCGGACGTGTTGGTGGTGGGGTCCCAGTTCTGCCACTCGTAGGCGGCCTGGCCCCAGACCGGGAACTCGGTGTCGACGCCGCTGGCCCGCACCGGGTTGTTGCCGCTGTTGTAGTACGCGGTGTGCGAGGAGTCGGCGTAGAACCAGTTGAACGTGAAGTTGATGTGCTGGGCGGCGCTCTGGAAGGTCCCCGGACTCTTCACGTAGTCCGGGTCGTTGAGCATCTGGAAGCCGATGATCGAGTCGGCCTCGTGCATGTAGGAGGAGCGCAGGGTGGTGTAGGCGACCTTCTTCCCGCCGACGGTCGCCCGGTACTCGACGGGTCCGTACTCGGTCTTCCAGACCCGCATGGTGTACGACCCCGCGGCGGTGCCGTCGGCCGTGGTGGGCGTCCAGGAGTTCTTCTGCTCGATCTCCTCCATGGCCGTGCAGGTGCCGTGGAAGAGGTAGTGGTAGTCGTCCTGGCAGAGTTCGACGGCGTACGTGTCGATGATGTCCTGGCCGGAGGTCGTGGCGGACCACGAGTAGTCCTGGCCGCGGCCGAGTTCGACGTACATGCTCAGTCCCGCGAAGGAGGCGCCGCGGGCGCTGATGCCCGGGCCCTGGATCTCCTGGAGCATGAGCAACTGCGGTGCGAAGTAACCGGTTTGAGGTCCGAAGACGGCGATCGGGTGGCCGCTCGCGGTGTATTTGCCGCTCACCACAAGGGCGTTGGACATTCCGCGCTTGGCGGAGCTGAGGGCGGTCGCGGTCGCCGCGGCGGAGGCGGCGTCGGCGCTCTGGTTGGCGCCGGTGCCCGTGGCGTCGTAGACGAGTGGCTCGGTCGTCACCGAACCGGCGTCCGGCAGGGCCTCGCCCTGGGCGGTGGTGGGCTTGGTGCCGTAGGGGAAGCTCTCACCGTTGTGGAGGGTGAGCGCGGCTTCGGGGTCGTTGCGTTCGCGGAAGGACTCCCAGACCTTGGTGCCCTGCTCCACGCCGTACTTCTGCTGGGCGGCGAGCAGGGAGATCGCGTTGTTGACCTCGCCGCCGCCGCCGGAGCCGAAGAGCGTGCCGATGACGGAGGCCAGCGCGACCAGGTCGGTGATCTTGAAGTGGTCGATCGTGCCGGCGTTGGTGATCGAGTCCTTGTGGCCGGTGAGGACGTACTCGCCGGGGAAGTAACGGCCGCTGTCCGAGGCGTCGATGTAGGCGTTGATGCCGGCCAGGTAGGCGTTGGCGTCGTCGAGTGCCTGCTGGCCGCGGGCGCCGTTGTTGGCGACGGCGTTGTCGATCTGGGACTGCAACTCCGCCTCGGTGTACGGGGCGTTGCGGTAGAACTCCTGCTCAAGGCCCTGGTTGGAGGCCGCGCCGCCGGCGAAGGTGGTGAGCTGGCCGCGTCCGACGTGCCGGAAGACGTCCATCAGCCACAGCCGGTCCTCGGCCGCCGCGTAGCCGGCGCCGTACTCGGTGCCGTAGCGCGTGGTGCCTGTGATGTGCGGCACACCGGTCGCCTTGTCTCGGACGATCTTCACGTCGGTGCGGCCGCTCGGGTTCTCCGTCGAGGCGATCTGGTCGGCGGCGACCCCGAACGACGCGTCGTTGAAGAAGGTGTTGATCTTCGCGTCGGTCAGCGTGGAGGCGCCCGTGGCCAGGTTGGCGTAGGGGCCGAGCTGGTCCTCCGCGTGGCTGGGCTGGGTGCCGAAGACCTGGTTGAGGAGGATCTGGGCGAGGGTGGCGTTGCCGTTCTCGCCGGCGGGGAGGATGTCCGAGCACTGGCCGCCGCAGTAGTCGTTCGACGCCGTCGCGGCCACTGCTGTCCCCTGGGCAAGGGGGGACAAAAGAGCGGCAATGAGGGCACATACGGATGCGGTCTTCAGGAACCCCGGGAATCTGCCGGGAGTTCTCAGTCTGTCGAGCAAGTTACGCGGGGTGCGCCGTGGCATGGCAGCTCCTACCGACGGGGGTGGTGCGGGACGTTACCGCCGGTATCCCCGAGATTGAAGATGAACATGCGTCAAGTTTTGGATCCGGGCAAGGGACTTATGGAAGTCATCGGAAATCGGATGGAGCCAAATCGCTTGTCGATACGTCTATTCGGCGACGTCCGTACGACGACGCCGAGGTGACCGAAGTACAGGTGCAGGTGTGACGGAGGTGCAGGGCGATGGCCGGTTTCCGGAGTCTGGCGAGACAGGTGCGAGACCCTCGGTGCGATCTGGCGCTACGGCGCTACTCGCTGCGCAAGTGCCTTGAGCGGTTCGCCCCTTATGGACACAGGGCGACCTGGGACCACTTGAGCTCCCGGGCCGGGTTCGGACCCGAGGACCGCTCCCCCGACCCGGCGCGGCTCGTGGCCGCACTGGACGAACTGGAGGAAGCGCGCAAGGTCTGGCTCGCCTACGAGGTCGGGTTCGCCGAACGCCGCAAGAAGGAGAAGCACGACGGGCTCCGCCGCCCGGGCACCGTGGACGACTGGCACCGGCTGACCTGGGGCGGCTTCGGCGTCGCCTGGTGCGACGACCCACGACTCCATCCCCATGAACCACTGGCCGAGGTGCTGCGACGGCTGATCGCCGCCCTGGAGCGCGAACCGGGTTCCGTGTGCCCGGTGTGCGCCGGGGAGCGCCTCCAGTGGAAGTACGACCTGGCCCACGAACCCTCCTCGGGCCCGGTCTGCACGGACTGCGGCATCGTCGTACCGCGTCCGGTGCTCACGCCCGAGGCCCTGGCCTATGCCAGGCGCGGACGGCTGCTGATGTCGGCCTGAATCGGGCGAATCTACGAAGGGCGCCAGGGGTGCGCCGGGGATGCCGCACCCCTTTTTGACCCGGCCGGTTTGCGCTTGCCGGTGCAACGGCGGAGGCTGCCGACGGCGTTCCGTCGACAGCCCCCCAAGCGGTGCGCACAGGTGCGCAACAGGTGTGCCGCAGGCGTCAGCTCGCCTTCCAGACGTCGGAGAAGCTGCCGCCGGAGATCGAGCCCGGCTGGGCCCGTACGGCCGAGCTGCTGCTCTTGGTCATGACGATCTCGTTCGGCGAGAAGGTGTCGAGGTTGCTGCCGTCGGCCTTGGCGCCGGTGAAGTTCACAGTGCCGAAGTCGGCGAGGCTCGCGACCGAGCCCCCGACCTCGGGGGCCTCGGCGATGACCTCGGCGGAGGCGTTCTTGAAGCCGGACGAGCCGGCGTGCGTGGTCGTCTTCGTCCAGCCCTCGGTGGAGTCGGCGAGGGTCATGGTGAAGGTGGAGCCGGAGTAGGTCACCGTCGCGGTGAACTTGTCGCCGCCCTTGACCGTGACGCCGGAGTACGCGCTCTCGGAGGCGGGCAGCACCTCCCACCAGGCGCCGTAGGTGGCCTTGCCGCCGATGCAGTCTGCTTCCGTACCGGTCTGCTCCAGCGCGGAGTTGCTGTACCCGTCGAGGCCGACCCAGAACGAGGAGTACGTGGTCGCCGACCCGCAGCTGACGCTGGGCTGGGTCCAGGACGAGGTGACCGAGGTGTACGCGCCGGTCGAGCCGGTGGCCGCATAGCCGGACCAGTTGGTGGACGAGACGGTGGCGTTGACCTTGCCGGGCTTCGCGAGCCCGTGCAGCGTGTGACTCTCGTGGCTCGCTATGGCCTGGGTGAGCTGGGCCGGGGTGTGCGCGGCGGCGCTCGGGGCGGCCGCGAGTGCGGGGGTGGCGAGGGCGGCGGTGAGGGCGGCGGCGGTGACGAGTACGAACCCGGCGGAAGATCTCGCGGACATGACTCTCCGTCATTCGAGGGGTGGGGGGGCACTGCCGTGACGGCAGTGCACAGCAGCTTCCGCGAGGCTTCATGGGCATGGCAAGACGGACAAAGACCTTCAGTCTTGCGGGAATTGGCGGCGCAACACCCGGGAAATCTCACAGGTTCGTTCAAGGTTGATCAACCGCCGGGCAAGACTGACCAAACTTCAGGGCAACGGTCTTCCGCCCCACGACTGCCCTGACTTGAGCTGGGGTACGTGACTTCCAGACCGGAGTACGCGCCGCCTTCCAGACCGGAGTACGCGCCGCTCTCCAGACCCGAGACCGCACGGTCCGGAGCGGAGAACGCGACGTCCGGGACCGAGACGATGCCGTTCCACGAGGCGTTGCGCGCGGCCATCGCGGCCAGCGGCCTCAGCCTGGACCGGCTCCAGGACCGGCTGCTGCGCCGCGGCACCCCGGTGGCGTCGGCGACGCTCAGCTCCTGGCAGTCCGGCCGCTACCAGCCCGAACGGGAACGGTCGTTGGCAGCACTCGCCGTATTGGAAGACGTCCTACGGCTGCCGCCCGGCGCGCTGACCGGCCTGCTCGGCCCGCCCCGGCCGAGGGGGCGTTGGCTGCCGCCGGACGGCGACCATCCCGATCTCGCCCGGGCCTGGTCGGACCACCACGACCTCACCGCCGCCCTCGCCGCGCTGGACACCCGCTGGGACGACAGCCTGACCCGGCTCAGCTGCCACAACCGGGTGGACGTGGGCGCCGATCGCCTGGTGCGGTCGATGACCAGCCGCCGCCTGCTGCGTGCCGAGGCGGACGGCGCGGACCGCTGGATCGCCCTGTACCGCCTCGACGCGCCGGGCCCCTTGCCCCACTTCCGCCTGGCGGCGCCGGCCCGGCTCGGCACGGTCCTGGAACTCCCCGAAGAGGGCCTGGTGGCGGCCGAGTTGCTCTTCGACCGCCCGTTGGCGCGCGGCGAGACCGTGATCGTCGACTACACGGTCGAGCATCGCGACCCACGCCCGTACTCGCAGCGCGCCGAGACCACGATCCACGTGCCGATGCGCGAACACCTCCTGGAGGTCCGCTTCGCGAAGGAGGCGTTGCCGCGCACGTGTTACTCGTTCCGCACGAACGGCCTCGATCCCCGTCCCCGCGCCGGGCGACCACGCGAGCAACGGCTCCGGGTGGACGCGTCGGGGTCGGTGCACGCGGTGGCGTTGGGGGCGGGGCC
>NZ_JBLTJC010000211.1:0-18048 GCF_048158785.1 Streptomyces colwelliae
GGCCAGGGCGGTGGGGCGCGGCAGGCTGCGCCGCCGGCCAACAGTGCGATGGCTGATGCTTTGCGGAAGGCGGGGTTGTTGGACCCGGGTAAGAAGGGCAAGCGCTGACGGCTTCGCCGATCAGGTCGTGGGGAAGCTGCGGGCCGGTGGGGGCTGGTCGCGCAGTTCCCCGCGCCCCTGGGGTGCGGACGCTTGGCGGCGAAAATTCGTGGACGTCGATCATCTCGCCGACAGACTGGGGGCATGATCTCACCGGATTTCAAAGCCGACCTGCGCGTCTTTCTTCAGGACTCCCGGGACGCACTGCTGTGGAAGTTGGAGGGGCTGTCGGAGTACGACATCCGGCGACCCATGACGCCGACCGGCACCAATCTGCTGGGGCTGGTCAAGCATCTGGCCGGTGCCGAGGCGTTCTACTTCGGGACGGTGTTCGGACGGCCGGTCGACGCGCCGGAGTTGTGGATCGCGGGCGACGCCGAGCCGAACGCGGATCTGTGGGCGACGCCGGACGAGACACGTGAGCAGATCGTCGGCGACTACCGGCGGATCTGCGCGCACTCGGACGCGACGATCGAGGCGCTGCCCCTGGACGCGGTCGGCCGGATTCCCGGTGAAGGGGGCGCCGAACTCACCCTGCACCGCACCCTCGTCCACATGACCTACGAGACGTCCCGGCACGCCGGCCACGCCGATGTCGTACGGGAACTCGTCGACGGGGCGACGGGTCAGCGCGTCGGGGGCACCAACATGGCTCCTGGTGACGCGAGTTGGTGGGAGGAGCACCGGAACCGGGTAGAGGAGGCCGCAAAGGAGGCCGAGGGCCTCAACTCCGGTGCGGACAGCGCCCCTTCAGGGGCGCGGGGAACTGCGCGACCAGCCACAACGCACCCGCAGTGACCGGACTACCCAAACCTCACCGCTGTTCAGTCACCTTCCCGTCCGCCACCTCCAACCGCCGAGTCACCTGAACCGCGTCCAGCATCCGGCGATCATGGGTCACCAACAGCAGCGTGCCCTCATACGCATCGAGGGCCGACTCCAACTGCTCGATCGCAGGCAGGTCCAGGTGGTTCGTCGGCTCATCCAGCACTAGGAGGTTCACCCCGCGGCCCTGGAGCAGGGCAAGAGCAGAACGGGTCCGCTCCCCCGGGGACAGGGTCCCGGCCGGACGCATCACGTGGTGTGCCTTGAGGCCGAACTTGGCCAGCAGCGTACGGACTTCGGCAGGCTCGGTGTCCGGCACCGCCGCGCAGAACGCGTCGAGCAGAGACTCCGTGCCGTGGAACAACTGGCGGGCCTGGTCGACCTCGCCGACCAGGACGCCCGAGCCGAGCGTCGCGTGCCCCGCGTCCAACGGGATACGCCCGAGCAGCGCGCCGAGCAGCGTCGACTTGCCCGCACCGTTCGCACCGGTCACCGCGACCCGGTCCGCCCAGTCGATCTGGAGGGACACCGGCCCGAAGCTGAAGTCGCCGCGCCGTACCTCCGCGTCCCGCAGCGTCGCGACGACCGCACCCGAGCGCGGCGCGGACGCGATCTCCATCCGCAGCTCCCACTCCTTGCGGGGCTCATCGACGACGTCGAGGCGTTCGATCATGCGCTGCGTCTGCCGCGCCTTCGCCGCCTGCTTCTCGCTGGCCTCGCTGCGGAACTTGCGGCCGATCTTGTCGTTGTCGTTGTTCGCCTTGCGGCGGGCGTTCTTGACGCCCTTGTCCATCCAGCCGCGCTGCATCTGCGCGCGGTCCTGGAGGGCGGAGCGCTTGTCGGCGTACTCCTCGAAGTCGTCGCGGGCGTGCCGGCGGGCCACGTCCCGCTCCTCCAGGTAGGCCTCGTAACCGCCGCCGTAGAGGTTGATCTGGTTCTGGGCCAGGTCGAGTTCGAGGACCTTGGTGACCGTGCGGGTGAGGAACTCGCGGTCGTGCGACACGACGACCGTGCCGGCGCGCAGGCCGGAGACGAAGCGTTCGAGGCGCTCCAGGCCGTCGAGGTCCAGGTCGTTGGTGGGCTCGTCGAGAAGGAAGACGTCGTAGCGGGAGAGGAGGAGGGAGGCCAGGCCCGCGCGTGCCGCCTGGCCGCCGGACAGCGACGTCATCGGCTGGTCCAGGTCGATGGCGAGGCCCAGGGTGTCGGCGATCTCCTCGGCCCGCTCGTCGAGGTCCGCGCCGCCGAGGTCGAGCCAGCGCTCCAGGCTCGCCGAGTACGCGTCGTCGGCGCCGGGCGCGCCGTCCACCAGTGCCTGGGTGGCCTCGTCCATCGTGCGTTGCGCCTCGGCGACGCCCGTACGGCGTGCGAGGAACTCGCGCACGCTCTCGCCCGGCCGCCGCTCCGGCTCCTGCGGGAGGTGCCCTACGGTCGCCGCCGGCGGGGAGAGGCGCAGTTCGCCCTCCTCGGGAGCGAGGAGCCCGGCGAGCATCCTGAGCAGGGTGGACTTGCCCGCGCCGTTGGCACCGACAAGGCCGATCACATCGCCGGGGGCGACGACGAGGTCGAGCCCGGTGAAGAGGGCGCGGTCGCCGTGTCCGGCGGCGAGATTCTTGGCGACGAGAGTGGCAGTCATCAGACCGCCGATCCTAATCGGTCCCCTTCGCCGTCCGCGCCGCGGTTTTTCTCCGTCCGCGCCGCGGTTCTCAGCGCGCCATCGCCTCCACCAGCACGCTCCCGGTCGTCCGGGCCACGACGAAGGACCCGCCCTTCACCGCCTTCGCGTCGAGGGCGATGCGGTGGCGGCCGGGTTCCAGGACGCCGTCGAAGAGTTCCTGGGTGCGGCCGCGGTTGAGGCGGTCGAGTCGGTACGCGGTGAGGCGCACCCGGCACGGTGAGGTGACCTCGATGCCCGCCTCGCCGTCGGCGGCGACCAGGCGGGTCAGCCGGTGCTGCTCGGCGGGGCGCCGGTCCAGGGCGTGTTCGAGCTGGGCGACGAGGAGCGGGACGATGGGGGCGAGGCCGTCGACGTACGCCACGTCGACCCCGGCACGGTCGAACGCGGCCTGTACGGCGGCCCGTTCGGCCCGGGTGACGGCCCGGCCGAAGGCCACGGCGCCGTAGCCGCGGAGTTCGTCGGCGGGGACGTGGGTCGCGTCGCCGGTGATGTCGGCGCCGATGCCGATGGCACGGAGGGCGGCGGCGAGCTTGGCGAGGATCGCGACGCGGGCCCCGATCAGCAGGACACGGCGTTTGGCGACCGGGGGCTCGGTGCCGTCGATGAGGGAGTCGAGGGCCGCGCGGTACTCGGCTCCGGCGAACCGGAAGGGCCCTATGCCGTGGTAGCCGTTGCGCTCCAGGTCGGCGTGTTCGTCGGTCTGCCAGGCGAAGTCGCGCCAGATGTAGTCGGCGCCGTCCTGCTGGATGACGGCGGTGACGGCACCGCAGGCCAGGTCCTCGCACTCGGGGCAGCCGTAGATGACGTAGCGGCCGCCCTTCAGGGGTGGGTCCGTCTCCAGGAGGAGGCTGCGGACCTGGGCGGTGAAGATCGCGGGCGGTACGTCGGAGGCGAGCGGGGAGACGGCGTCCAGGTCGGTGAGCTGGAACAGCAGCGGGCGGCCGTCGACGATGAAGTCGACGAAGTCGCGGTGTACCTGGTAGCCGCCGTCCGCGAGGACTTCACCGGCACGCATCGCCGGTGCCAGGCCGAAGGCCGCGTATTCGGCAGACATGCTGTGAGTATCCCCAGCGCGAGGGCGATATGAGCACGGCATGGCGTATTCCGCTACCGTCCGCGCATGGAGACCGGTGTGAACGGCGATGTGATCGTGGTCGGCGGGGGCGTCATCGGACTGACGACGGCCGTGGTGCTGGCGGAGCGCGGTGCCCGGGTGCGGGTGTGGACGCGAGAGCCTGTCGAGCTGACGACCTCGGCGGTCGCGGGCGCGCTGTGGTGGCCGTACCGGATCGAGCCGGAGGCGCTCGTCGGTGAGTGGGCGCTCCAATCGCTCGCCGTGTACGAGGAGTTGGCGGCGCGGCCCGAGGAGACGGGCGTACGCCTGGTCGAGGGTGTACAGGGCGAGACGCGGCTGGACGAGCTGGGGCCGTGGGCGGCCCGGGTGCCGGGGCTGCGGGAGGCGCGGGCCGAGGAGTACGCGGGCGGCGGGCTGTGGGCACGGTTGCCGCTGATCGACATGTCGGCCCATCTGCCGTGGCTGCGGGGGCGGTTCCTGAAGGCGGGCGGGGTCGTCGAGGAGCAGTCGGTGGTGGATCTCACGGAGGTGCCGGCGGCCGTCGTGGTCAACTGCACGGGGCTGGACTCCATGGACCTCGTGCCCGATCCCTCGGTGCGGCCGGTGCGCGGGCAGTTGGTCGTCGTGGAGAACCCCGGGATCACGACCTGGCTGACGGCGGTCGACCACTCGGCGGACACGTCCACGTACTTCTTCCCGCAGCCGGGTGGGCTGATCCTGGGCGGCACGGCCGAGGAGGACGCCTGGTCGATGACGCCCGATCCCGCGACCGCCGAGGCGATCATCGCCCGCTGCGCGGCGATCCGGCCGGAGATCGCCGGGGCGCGCGTGCTGGAGCACCGGGTGGGACTGCGGCCGACGCGGCCCTCGGTACGGCTGGAGCGTGAAGTACTGCCGGACGGACGGGTGTTGGTGCACAACTACGGCCATGGTGGCGCGGGGATCACGGTGGCGTGGGGGTGTGCGCGGGAGGCCGCGGGGCTGGTGGGAGCGGGAGCGGCCTGAGAAGCTCGGCCGCCTCACCCGGCTGCGCCAGAGAGCGGGCCGCAGAGTTCGGCCACCTCACCGGGCCCGCACTACGGGGGCGACCTGAGGAACTCGGCCGCCCGCCCAGGCCTGCGCGCCGGAGCGGGCTGAAGAGTTCGGCCGCCTGTCCCGGCCTGGGCGACCTGGGCGCCCTGAGGATTTCGATCGCCTCGCCCCGCCTGCGCGACGGAGACGGCCAGAGGAGTGCAGCCTCCCCAGCCCGCATACCCGACGGGGGCGGCGGAGCCCACTCGCTCCGTCGCCCCCGTCGAGCCGTCAACCGGCGGTCAGTTGGCCGGTACCCGCAGCGCGGAACGCGGTGACCGTACGCCGTCGAGAGTCGTTACCGACGGTGTCCTGGCACCGGCGCCCGCCGTGGCCTTCGCGAACGCCGACGCGCCGCCGACGAGCGGGAGTTGGGCCGAGGTGCGGGACAGGTCCAGGGTGAGGGTCGGGGTGGTGGACGGCGGATCGATGAGGTCCTTGTCCGTGCCCGCGACGATCAGGGCGAGGCGGTGTCCGGCCGGGACGACGTGGTCGGTCGCCGCCAGGTCGAGGGTGATGGTGTACGCCTTGCCCGGGGTGAGCGGTACGCCCTTCGTGGCGGAGGCGTAGTTGCCGAGGTCGGCCCAGCCGCGGCTGACGACGTTGTAGTCGACTGCCTTGGTCTTGGCCTGGGTTGCCAGGAAGCAGGCGCTGTCGCCGGCCGTGCTCTCGCCCCAGCAGGTGCGGTTCGTGAGCGTGGTGATGCCCTCGGCGGAGTCGGCGTAGTCACGGATGGTGTCGGGGCCGACATCCACAAGGACTGCCGACAGATGGGCCGTTGACGTGGTGGGTGTCGCGGTGATCGTCACCTTCGAGGAGCCCGACAGGCGCAGGTCCTTCGTGAGCGGCCCGGTGACGAACCCGGCCTTGTCCGCGGTCGAGTTGTCGATCGCCGCGGCCCAATCGGTCTCGCTCTCCTGCGGGTTGTCGGTGAACGTCTCGGTGCCCGCGCCGGTGCCGAGGCCGAGCGTGCCCACGCCCGCCTCGGTGCCCTGCGCCGGGTGGAGGGTGGTCGTCGCGGTGCCGCTGGGCGGCCAGGTCGCCGACGTGACCCACTGGTCGGGGTGGCGTTCGACGTCGGCCATCGGCGCACGGTCGATTCCGTTGTCGTAGCCGAGGAGTTCGTGGTCGAACCAGCGGTGGAGGGTGTCGACCCAGGCGCCGCGACGGTAGTCGAAGGGGTCGACGTGGCCGGTCTGGGAGAGCCAGATCTTGCGCTCGACGCCGTTCTTGGCGAGGGCGTCCCACCACTGGCCGAAGTTCTTGGTGCGGACGTTGAGGTCCTGCATGCCGTGTACGAGGAACACGCTGGCCTTGACCTTGCCCGCGTCCTTCACGTAGTCGCGCTCGGTCCAGAACGGCGTCCAGTCGCCGGTGCGCGGGGCTCCGTCGACGATCTTCTGCTGGACGGCGGCGCACTTGGCCTGCGCGTCGGGGCTGTCGACGTAGCCGGAGAGCCAGTCGGGGCCGGAGTCGTAGAGCGGGGCGCCCTGGGCGAAGTAGTAGTCGTACCAGGAGGAGATGGCGCTGATCGGGACGATCGTCTTCAGGCCCTTCACGCCGGTGGCGGCGACGCCGTTGGCGATGGTGCCGTCCCAGCTCTTGCCGATCATTCCGGTGTTGCCGTTGGTCCAACTCGCTTGTGTGCGTGCGGTTCCGGTGCGGGTGGTGTACGCCTTGGCGCGTCCGTTGAGCCAGTCGACGACGGCCTTCGCGGACTGGATGTCGGAGCGGCCGCCGACGTCGACGCAGCCGTCGGAGCGGTTGGTACCGGCGAGGTCGACGCCGACGAAGGCGTAGCCGCGGGGCACGAAGTAGTTGTCGTAGAAGAGCGGCATCTGGACAACGTTGCCGCTCGCGTCGTACGTCTTCAGCTGGCTCTCGTTGCCGCGTCCGCAGCAGGAGTAGTAGGGGCTGGCGTCCATGATGACGGGCACTTTGCGGCCCTGTCGGGCGGGTTCGCTCGGCCGGACGATGTCGACGGCGACCCGGTCGGTCTTTCCGTCACCGTCGCCGTCGAGCCCGGTGTCCACCCAGACGGCCTCGCGGATGGCCTTCGCGTAGGAGTAGACCGGTTGGCTCTCCTGCGGGGCGCTCTGGGCCGCTGTCGGGGTGAGGAAGGCGGCCAGGAGGGCGGTGATCCCCGCGGTCGCGAGCGATCTCCAGATCGTGAAGCGCGTGCGTTTCGGCATGCGCGGACGGTACATCGGTCAACTCCCGTGCTGGAAGAGGCACTCGGGGTGCTTCGGGGGTCATGACGGCCGAATGGCGATCGTGTGACAGGAGGTGCCGTGGACAGGCGCGGGGCCACAGGGGGTGAATAGGCTCCGTACAGACTTCGTGGACCGACCCCTACGGCTCTTCGACCTTCGTGGACCCCCACGGCTCTCCGAACTTCTCGTGGAGCCCTACGACTTGGAGTTCTCGTGCACCGCAGAATCATCGCGCCGGGCGCACTCGCGGCGGCCTCCCTGATGCTGGCGATCCCGGCGTCGGCGGCAAGCTACTCCCCCGGCGCTCCGGGCATCGGCGACCCCTACTACCCGGCCTACGGCAACGGCGGATACGACGTCTCGCACTACGACCTCAGGCTTCAATACCAGCCCGCGACCGACGAGTTGGCGGGCACGGCGACGATCCTCGCGAAGACCACGCAGGATCTGTCCCGCTTCAACCTCGACTTCCTGCTGGACGTGAGTGAGATCCGGGTCAACGGCGCCAAGGCGACGTTCGCGACCTCCGGCCAGCACGAGTTGGAGATCACCCCGAAGACCCCGCTGCCCAGGGGCACGCCGATCACGGTCGTGGTCCGCTACAGCGGGGTGCCGTCCACGAAGAGCGCGTACGGCTTCACCACCTGGCACCGCACCCCGGACGGCGCGGTCGCGGCGGACGAGCCCGAGTCCGCGTGGTGGTGGTTCCCGAGCAACGACCACCCCAGCGACAAGGCGACCTACGACGTGTCGGTGGCCGTACCGAACGGCACCCAGGCCATCTCCAACGGCACGCTCCAGTCGACGAGTTCACAACTCGGCTGGACCCGCTACAACTGGCGCCAGAACAAGCCGCAGGCCACCTACCTGGCCACGCTCGCGCTCGGCAGGTTCGACATCACTACCAGCACTTCGGACGGCGGCGTCCCTGTCATCAACGCCTACAGCAAGGACCTGGGCGACAACGACGGGTCCGCGCGGGCGAGCGTCGAGCGCACCGGCGAGATCGTCGACTGGCTGAGCGGCTACTTCGGTCCGTACCCCTTCAGTTCCGCAGGCGGCTACGTGCCCAACACGACCACCGGGTACGCGCTGGAGACCCAGACCCGCGTCTACTACAGCCAGAGGCAGTTCGCGAACGGCGCCAACACCTCTGTCGTCGTCCACGAGTTGGCCCACCAGTGGTACGGCGACGACGTGTCCCTGAAGGGCTGGAAGGACATCTGGATCAACGAGGGCTTCGCGCGGTACGCGCAGTGGCTGTGGTCCGAGCACGAGGGCGAGGGCACCGCGCAGCAACTCGCCGACTACGTCTACGCATCGCACCCGGCGGACGACACCTTCTGGACCGTGGCGCCCGGTGACCCGGGCCCGGAGGACCAGTTCGCCCTCGCGGTCTACGACCGGGGCGCGCTGGCCATCCAGGCGCTGCGCAACGAGGTCGGCGACGAGGCGTTCTTCGCGATCCTGAAGGGCTGGCCGAAGGAGCACGCGTACGGCAACGCGTCTGTCGCGGACTTCCGGGCTTACGCCGAGCAGGTGTCGGGGAAGTCGTTGTCCGCGCTCTTCGACACATGGCTGTTCCAGCCGACGAAGCCGGCGGCACCGGCGGCGCGGAGCGCGTCGATCGCGAGGGCGTCGTCGGACGCGGCTCCGGTGCAGCCGAAGTCGTGGAAGAAGATCGCGGCGACGAACGACGTGCACTAAGCGTCTGCCGGGTTCGGTGGTGGGGGGGCTGCGGGCCTGTTGTGGCTGGTCGCGCAGTTCCCCGCGCCCCTAAGGGGCACTCTCCTGGACGTGTCGACATCAGCCGCCCTTGCCGGAAGCCGTGTCCTTGACGAACACGATCCCGTC
Source organism: Streptomyces colwelliae (assembly GCF_048158785.1). NCBI lineage: Bacteria > Bacillati > Actinomycetota > Actinomycetes > Kitasatosporales > Streptomycetaceae > Streptomyces > Streptomyces colwelliae. The sequence goes on from NZ_JBLTJC010000211.1 coordinate 8,813, forward strand.
GATGCCGGCCAGGTGCGCGGGGTCCAGCGGGGCGTAGCCGTACCAGGGGGACACACGAGGGACGGGCATCGCGTGGGCTAGCGCGGTGGCCAGTCGGCGGGCGTCGACCAGGCAGTGCTCCTGCGGGAGCGCGTACAGCAGCCCCTCGACGGTGTCCGGTGGCGGGGCGTCGACCCCTTGGCGGCGGATCGTGCCGAGGGCCGTGGCCAGGAAGGCGTACTCCTCGCCCATGTGCGCGTCGACGATCGCGCCGGCGCTCCACCACTCCAGCGGCAGGCCGCCCATCCGCATCGTGCTCCGGTGCCGCTGGAGGTGGCCGTTGTGGGCGTTCACCAGCGTCGGACTCCGTTCGGCGGCGGCGAGCAGGTTGGCGGCCATCATCGAGTCCCGCAGGGCGACCAGCCGTGCCATGCGGCTCGGTGACGGGTCGGCCATCGAGAAGTGGTAGCGCAGCAGCCCGACCGCGGTACGTCCGTACAGGCGCGCCCGGTGCCACTCGTCCGGTGTGGACGTGGCGACCAGTTGTGGTGTCTGGGTTTCGAGTAGGGCCACCAAGTCATCGGCGAGCAGGCGGAGTTGCCGGGCTTCGCGCGCCCGCCCCACGGACCGGGACGGGTCCCTCATTGCGGCGGGTTCGGTCCACCGGTCGTCGGCGCCGAGCAGTTCGCCGAGGGTTTCCGCGGTGCAGGGAAGGAGGGCGTCGTCGACCCTGGCGGTGAGGTAGGTGTGGAGTGCGGTGAGGGCCTGCCTCGGGCTCGCGGCGCCGGCGATCTCCAGCGGACCGTCGAACCCGGCGAACCGCACCTGCTCGGACTCGGGCCGGCCGTCGTTGAACGCGCGCATCCAGCGCACCAGTTCGCGGTTGGCCGGGAAGGCGCCCCACTCGTGGCTGAAGCCGCGCTCCATGACCTCGTCGATGGTGCCTCTGCCCGAGGTGACGTGGTCGTCCACGACCAGGCCCATCAGGCAGTCACTCTCAAGGGCGATCGTCCGGTAGCCCTCCTGCTCGACGAGGTGACGGAAGAGTTCGTTCCGTACGTCGAGCAGCACGTCCTCGCCGTGGGTGGGCTCGCCCAGGGCGAGCAACCGTGGCCTGGTCGGCAGCAATCCCATGACGGCGGCAGGGTCGACGGCGTGGACCGCATCTGTGATAGCGGGAGTCATGCCTTCAACGCTATCGTTGAATCAGCGGTTGAAACTTTTGGTCGACAGCGGCAGGACAGTGAAGCGAAACCTTCAAAGCGGTGGTCGGCTCAGGCCCGTCGACCTGGCGCGCGGACACGGTCTGTCGACGCAGGCGGTCCGCAACTACGAAGCGGCCGGGATCCTTCCGGCCGCCGAACGCACCGCGCACGGCTACCGCACCTACACGTTCCGGCACGCTCAGGCCCTGCACGCGTTTCTCGCGCTCGTGCCCGGACATGGTCATCAGACGGCCGCGGCGATCATGCAGGCGGTCAACCGGGATGCCACCGAGGACGCGCTTCGGCTCATCGACGACAGTCATGTGCAGCTTCTCGACGACCGCCGCACCCTCCAAGCGGTCGAAGCCGCGCTTCGCGACCTCCGGCCCGTACCGGAGGAACGCGGCGACACGTTCGTAGGCCCGCTGGCGAGGAGGCTCGGCATCCGCCCGGCCACCCTGCGCGCATGGGAGCGCGCCGGCCTGGTCCAGCCGCGCCGGGACCCGCGGACGGGCTACCGGGTCTACGGCCCAGTCGACGTACGCGACGCCTTTCTGGTCCACCAGCTCAGGCGGGGCGGCCATCTGCTCGAACAGATCGCCCCGTTGATCGCCCAGGTCCGTTCCGCCGGAGGCGTCGCGCCGCTCGAGTCGACGCTGCGCGACTGGCATGCCCGCCTCTCGGCCCGCGGCCGCGCCCTGCTCACCGGCGCCGCCGCACTGGACGCCTACCTCGACTGTCCACCGGCGCCCGAAGACGGGCCGAGCGCCCGCACCACTGCCGCGTCGGCCATGCCCTAGTGCGGCGCACCTGCCGTCGAGGCCTCCAACTCCGCGATCTGTACGAGGAGTTCGTCCCGACCGATCGCGTCGATCTCCGTCGACGGCACCGTGCACGCGTACGCCCCGGCGATCGCGCCGTACCGGGCACAGCGCTGCGGGGGCTCTCCGCTCAGCCAGCCGAAGAGGAAGGCGGAGGCGAAGGCGTCGCCCGCGCCGTTCGAGTCGACGACCGGCTTCCGGGGTGTGGTGGTCGGGACGTGGGTCAGCTCGTCGTCGGCCAGGAGGTAGGCGCCCTCCGCACCGGCCGTGGCGACGACCAGCCGGGCCCGACCCCGCTCGGCGATGGTGCGCATCGTGTGTTCGGGGTCGCCGGTCAGTGCGGTGGTGGACAGGAAGACGATGTCCGCCGCGTGGGCGAACTCCTCCTGGTAAGGGTTCTCGCCGTCCCAGTTGTGCAGGTCCGTCGAGATCGTCGTGCCGGACTCGCGCAACAGCGGCAGGGCGTGGGCGCAGGGCTGGGTGATGGAGACGTGGGCGTGGCGGCTCGCCGTGGCGAGGGCGCGGACCGTGGGTTCCGGGAGGCGGTCGTCGGGGTGGGCGCGGGTCGCGTCGTAGAGGGAGAGGCGCCGGCCGTCGGGGCCCACGAGGTTGACGGCCCGCTTGGTGCCGGCGGGCTGCGGGACTTCGGTGAGCGGGATGGCGCGGTCGCGGTGCAGGGCGCGGACCAGGTCGCCCTCGGGGTCGGCGCCGAGCATGTCGAGGTGGTGGGTGCGCAGGCCCAGTGCGCTCAGGCCGAGGGCGACGAAGTCGCCGGTCTGGCCGGCGCGGGTGCGGATGCCGGGGTCGATCATGTAGCTGTCGGCGTACGGGAGCGGCAGTTCGGGGACGTGGACGATGGTGTCCACGCCGGCGCCGCCGAGGACGAGGACGTCGATGTCTTTGTCACGGCTCATGGCTCTCCCTCGACTACTCGCCTTCATGACTGCGAACAGCGAGTCAAGCAGTCGCCGACCATCACTGCAAGGAGTTTCGCAAGCATGCGCAACTCCTTGCAGCGGCAGGCCGGTCGGGTTGCCGTCAGTCCCCGTGGTCGTACACCGTCACCGCGATCCCCCGCCGCACCAGCCGCTCGGTGACCAGTGGTTCGACCCGTGACCACTTGCCGCCGGCGAGGCCGCACCCGATGCGGGGCATGTGCACGGACGCGCCCAGCTCGGCCGCACGCTCGGCCAGCAGTCCCAGCGCCGTGTCGATCGCCTCGTAGCGCACGGGGACGCCCTTGCTGCCCGTGCGTATCCCCCGCTGGCCGATCATGTTGGCCACCCACACATGGCGCTCGACCCGCACGAGCTGGATCGCGCCCAGCCCGAAGTCGTTGGCCGCGCGGGCGCGATGCCACGCGCGGTACTCCTTCTCCGGCTCCGGCCAACGGCGCGACACCGCCAGCACGAAGCCCTTCCCCCAGCCCCCGAGGTCGTTGCAGACATGCGCGATCACCTTGACGCCCTTGACCGATGGAACGGTCGCGTCACCCCGGACATAGTCGATCTCCCCCATGCCAACCACCTTAGGCGGCACCACTGACAACGCCTTCGGTGGTTTCACAGCGTTGGTGAGACAGCGATACTGCTGCACATGACGACCGACACCGAGGAGCCGACGCTCACGATCGACGAACTGGCCGCGCGGGCCGGTACCACGGTCCGCACGGTCCGGTTCTACAGCACCAAGGGGCTGCTCCCGCCGCCGGTGATCGGGGCCCGGCGGGTCGGGCACTACGGGCAGGAGCATCTGTCGCGGCTCGCGCTGATCGAGGAGTTGCAGCAGCAGGGCATGACGCTGGCCGCGATCGAGCGCTACCTGGGCCAGCTGCCGCCGGACCTCAGCGCGCACGATCTCGCGATCCACCGTGCGGTGGTGGCGTCGTGGGCGCCGGACGGCACGGAGACCCTGGACCGGCGGGAGCTGGAGCGGCGGGCGGGCCGGGAGCTGAGCGAGGAGGACGTGGAGCGGCTCGTCGCGATGGGCGTGGTCGGGCTCGACGGCGCCTCGTACCGCGTCGACTCCGGTCTGCTGCGGCTCGGCGTGCGGCTGCTCGACGTACCGGTGTCGCAGGAGGCGATCCTCGCGTCCCGGAACGTACTGATCGAGCATTCCCGTGCGGCGGCCCACGAGTTGGCGCAGGTGTTCCGCGGTGAGGTGTCCCAACGTGCCGCGCAGGACGTGAAGTCGCTGTCCGCACACATGCAACCCCTTGTGGTGCAGGCCCTCCTGACGACCTTTCAGCGGTCGCTGCGCGAGGAACTCCGAGGGTGGCTCAAGGAACCGGCCGAGTCAGAGGAAGGCTGAACCGCCCGACACGTTCAGCGTCTGCCCGGTCAGGAAACCGCTGCCCTCGTCGACCACGTACAGCAGGGTCGAGATCAGGTCCGACGGCTCCTGCGTGCGCGGTACGACCTGACCGTCCCGGACGTGCTCGAAGCCGCCGTCCGCGCCGACCGTCCGCTCGGCGGTCGCGGTGCGGACCATGCTGGGCGCGATCGCGTTGACGGTGATGTCGTACGGCCCGAGCGCCGCCGCGAGCGATCGCGTGAAGCCGATGAGGCCCATCTTCGAGGCGACGTACGGGACCATCGTCGGCGGTGCGGTGAGGACGGCCGCCGAGACGATGTTGACGATACGGCCCTGGCCTGCGGCTTTCAGATACGGCAGGACCGCGCGGGTCAGCAGGAACGGCGCCTCCAGGTTGACGCGCATGATCCGGCGCCACTCCTCGGGTGTGGTCTCCTCGAAGGGGCGTGAGGGGTAGACGCCGGCGTTGTTGACCAGGACGTGCAGCGTGCCGAACCGCTCGATGACGTGTTCCAACGCCCCCTGGATCTCGCCCTCGTCGGTGACGTCGCCGATCAACTCCACGTAGTCCAGCACCTTTTCGGCGGTCTCCGGCTGCGCGACGAGGTCGAGTCCGGCGACCCGGTAGCCGCGCCCGGCGAGCGCGACGGCGAACTCCTGCCCGAGGCCCTGTGCCGCGCCGGTCACCAGGGCGGTACGCGTCTCCATGGGGCGAGTGTGATGACCCGTCAGGCCGTCGGCAAGGGCGCATTTCACTCGCTGAAACGCCCTGGTTGCCGCCGTCGCCCGGGGGGCCGACGCTGCGGGGCGACCCCAGCGCCAGCCGTAGTACGGGAGCCGTGCCCGATGACCGAGACCGAGCGTGCCGTGGACGACGCCGAGCGCGCCCGCGAACAGGGCGGCGGGCAGGGCCGGTCGGCGCGCTGGTGGCACCGACTCACGCCGTCCGCGCGTGCGTTGAAGCCGGTGCCGCGCCGGTGGGTCCGGGACGAGTTCGGTGTGCTGCTCGTACTGGGGTTGCTGATCGCCGGGATCGGCATCCCGTACCCGGACTTCCTGGGCACGAACAACCTCCTCTCCACCGCCCACAACTCCGTCTACATCTCGCTGATGGCGTGCGGCATGGTCTTCGCGCTGTCGATGCGCGAGGTCGATCTGTCCGTGGGCGGGACCTACGCGATGTGCCTGGTCGTCGGGGCGTTGCTGATCCGGGACGGCACCGCGCCCTGGCTGGCGGTGCCGGTGATGCTGGTCACCGGGATCGTCCTGGGCGTGTTCAACGCGCTGGTGACGACACTGCTCGCGCTGCCGTCGTTCATCGTCACGCTGGGCACGCTGATGCTCTTCCGGGGTGTCGGACTGGCGCTCGCGGACGGCAAGCAGATCACCGATCTCCCGCTGGACGACTCGTTCTTCACGTTCGCGGGCGGCGATCCGGGCGGGGTGCCGTTCGCGCTGTGGGTGCTGCTCGCGGTGATCGTCGTGCTGTCGGTCGTGCTGTCCCGGACGCGTTTCGGGGCGCGGGTGCGGGCGATCGGGTCCAACCCCGACGCCGCCGCCTTCAGCGGCATCCCGGTCGTCCGCACCCGTGTCCAGGCGCTGGCCCTGTCCGGCCTGACCACGGCGTGCGCCGCCGCGCTCGCGCTCGCCTTCTACGGCGCGGGGGACCCGACTCTGGGCCAGGGCTACGAGTTGCAGGCGATCGCCGCGTGCATCATCGGCGGCACTCCGCTCGCCGGGGGCCGCGGTTCGGTGGTCGGCGCGGTGGCCGGGGCGATGATCCTGTCGGTCGTCGCCTCCGGCCTGGTGTTCTTCGAAGTACCCATCAACTGGACGTCGTTCGCGACGGGCGGGGTGATCCTCGTCGCCGTCGCGGCCGACAGCGCGCTGCGCCGCACCGGACGCCGTCGCAAGTGAGGTCCCCTGTCGTCGAGTCCGGTCAAGTCCCCCTGTGGTCCCGCCCTTTGGAGGCCGTGATGCACCACCGTTCGCGTACGTGGTCCGCGGCGCTCGGCGCCCTGGTCCTGCTGGCCACCGCAGGCTGCGGCAGCGGTTCCGGCGGCGGCAACGGCAGGCTGAAGATGGGTATTTCGGTCGCCAACATCTCCCTGAACTTCGCCCACGAGATGGTGCTGGGCGCGGAGAGTGCGGCGAGCCACGCGGGGAAGGTCGACTTCAAGGCCGTAGGACCGCCCAACACGGACGGGCCCGCCGAGGTGCAGCTGTTCCAGAACCTCACCGCCGTCGCCAAGGACGGCATCGTCCTGGAGAACCTCGACCCGCCGATCTTCACCCGGCCCGCCGCGCGCGCCGTCGACCAGGGCATCCCGATCGTCGCCCTGGACACCTCCCCCACCGACGGCAGCAAGGTGAACTTCTATGTGGGGAACGACAATTACGCGCTCGGCGAGCTGATGGCGAAGGAGGCGCTGAAGCGGCTCGGCAGCGATCCGAAGGGGCAGATCGTGATCGGTGTGCCCAACCCGGGGACGCCGGTGCTCGACAACCGCGCGCAGGGCATCTCCGACACGTTCAAGAAGGAGGCGCCCGGCGTCAAGGTCCTCGGCCCCTTCCAGACGTACAGCGATCCCGGCCAGAACTACAGCTCCTGGTCGGCGCAGGTGAACGCGCATCCGGACGCGCTGGCCTTCCTCGGTGTCGGTGACGCCGACAGCTACAACCTCGCGAAGATCAAGAAGGCGGAGAACGGCAAGTGGCTCACGGCCGGCTTCGACGTCGACCCGAAGACCCTGGACGCCGTGAAGGACGGCTCCAACTTCGTCACCATCGACCCGCAGCACTTCCTGAAGGGTTATCTGTCCACGGCGATGCTGATCGAGGCTGTGCGCGACAAGAAGGGGAAACTGCCCGACGGTTGGTTCCTGTCGCCCGGCGGGGTCGTCGACTCCTCGAACATCGACGAGATCATCGCCCGGCAGAAGTCGGCGCAGGCGGCCTACGACTGGTACCAGCCGACGATCGACAAGCTGCTCGGCGACGAGGCGGCCAACCTGAAGCCGCTGAAGGACGCGCGCTGACATGGCCCACGGCGACACCCTCGTGGCGGAGGAACTGGTCAAGTCCTACGGCGGCGTACGGGCGTTGGACGGTGCGTCGATCCGGCTGCGCGGCGGCGAGGTGCACGCGCTGGTCGGCGAGAACGGTGCCGGGAAGTCGACGCTGGTGCGCATCCTGTCGGGGACGCTGGCCGCGGACGCGGGGACGGTGCGGTCGGCCGAGGACACCAAACTCGCCGTCGTCTCCCAGGAGTTGAGCCTCTTCCCGGACCTCACCGTGCGCGAGAACCTCTTCCCGCAGCATCCGCCGCTGCGCCTGGGCCTGTTGGACCGGAGCGCCATGGACCGGGCGGCCCGACCGGTCCTCGCGGAACTCGGCCTGGACGTGGACCCCCGCACCGAACTGGGCGAACTCCCGCTGGCCGACCAGCAGTTGACGGAGATCGCACGCGCTCTGCTACGGCGCCCCAAGCTGCTGATCCTCGACGAGCCCACGTCGGCGCTGCCGGCCGCCGCCGTCGACCGCCTCGAAGGCGTCCTGCGCACACTGACGGACCGGGGCATCGCCGTCCTGTACGTCTCCCACTTCCTGGACGAGGTGGTGCGCTTCGCACAGCGCGTGACGGTCCTGCGGGACGGGCGGGTCGCACTGGCGGGCGTGGAGCGGGCCGACGTCGACGTACCGGAGCTGGTGTCGGCGATGCTGGGCGGCCGGCCGGAGCAACTGCCGCGCCGGGCCCGGTCCTTGGCCGCCGACCGGCCGCCGCCCGTGGTGCTGTCCCAGGTGGACGTGGACGGGCGGCTGACCGACGTGACCTTCACCGTGCGTGCGGGCGAGGTGGTCGGGGTCGCCGGACTCCAAGGAGCGGGCCATCTCGACGCGTTGGCGGTGGTGTGCGGACGTACGGCGATCTCCGGAGGCCGGGTCGACGTCGGCGGCCGGGGTCTGCCGCGCTCGCTGCGGGGCGCGGTGCGCGCGGGCGTCGCCTTCGTGCCGAGCGACCGCAAACGGTACGGGCTGATGGTGGACCGTACGGTGTGGGAGAACACCACGGCGGTCAGCTGGCTGGCGCTGGGCCGGGGCGGGATCGCCCCCTCCCGCTCCGAACTGGTTCGCCGCACCGCCGAGTTGACCGAGCGGCTACGGCTGCGCGGCGGGCCGTACGACCTGGTCGCCCGGTTGTCCGGCGGCAATCAGCAGAAGGTCGTCTTCGCCAAGTGGCTCGCGACCGAACCGAGGATCGTCGTCCTGGACGATCCGACCCGGGGTGTCGACGTCGGCGTACGCGCCGAGATGCACCGCATCGTGGGCGAGTTGGCGGCGGGCGGCGCGGCCGTCCTGATCGCGTCGACCGACCTCGCGGAGCTGACGGAGGTGTGCGACCGGGTGCTGGTGTTCGTGCGTGGGCGGGTCACCGAGGAGGTGCGCGGGGAACGGCTGACGGAGCACGGGCTGGCGGTGGCGATGCAGCGGCCGGAGGCGGCCGCGTCAGACTGACAGGCTCCGTGTGATCGCCCGCGCCGCCGCGCACAGCCGTGCCCCGATGCGGTCCACGTCCAGGCCGCGGGTGCCCCCGGTGACGGAGATCGCGGCGATCGGGCGAGGGCCGGAGCCTTGGGCGTAGACGGGGGCCGCGACAGCGGAGATCCCGATCTCGGCCTCCTCCAGGTTGACGCCGTAGCCGCGGGCCCGGGTGCGGGCGAGGTCGCGGGCGAGCTGGCCGGGGAGGACCAGGGTGCGCGGGGTGTGTCGCCGGCGCTGCACGGACTCCCGCCCGCGTCCCCCGTGTTCGTCGGCCGGGACGCCCATCTCGACGTCCTGCTGGGCCGGTTGGACCCGGCCGCCGGAGCATCGGCCGCCGGTGGGCACCCTGACCTCGCCGCCGAGTGCCGCACATAGC
>NZ_JBLTJC010000212.1:0-17951 GCF_048158785.1 Streptomyces colwelliae
GGGTGAGGGGGTGAGGGGGTGATCGATCGTTCTCAGTATCTGCCACTTCAATGTAGCACTTGTGTATTGGACAGTCTCGACTGTGAGGTGATAGGTGAGATAGGTTCCACATGTCGAGCTATGCTTCGCTGCGTGAGAGCCGACGCCGTACGCAACCTCGAAGCCGTCCTGACGACCGGGGCGCGCATGCTCGCCGCCGACCCGGGGGCGAGCATCGCTGCCATCGCCGCCGAGGCAGGTGTCGACCGCCGTACCGTCTACCGGCGGTTCGCCTCCCGCGAGGAACTGTTGGCGGCCATCTATGAGGCCCGGGTCGAGGCCATCGAGCGGGCCGTCGAGGACGCCAGGCTGCGCGAGGCCCCCGTCGCCGTCGCCCTGCACCGGTACGTCGAAGGGATCATCGGCGTCAATCGCAAGTGGCCCGTGGAACTCACCCGCATGAAGGCCGACGAGACGATCCGCGGGAGGCGTGACGCCGTGATCCGCGAGGTTGACACCTTCCTGGAACGGTCCATCGACGAGGGGCTGCTGCGCGCCGACACCCCTACCGCATGGGCGAGTTCACTGCTGCCGCAGCTCATGCACCTGGCCTCGCAGCAACTGCCCGAACTCAGCGACGCCCAGGCCGCCGACATGGTCGTCGACACCTTTCTACGGGGGCTCGGCGGCCGGTGAAGCCGGCGGTGTGCGCCGGCCCGAATCCTTGACCCCCGTTCGGCCCTCCGTGATGCTGTGTTGCGGCACGCGCGAAGCGTGCCGCAATGAGCAACGTTCTGAGCGATGTTCTGAGTGACGTTCCGCTCAGCTCTCTTACCAGCGGAGGAGTGGCCATGTCGCACCAGGTCCGTGCTGTCGTCGCGCGGGGGAAGGGTGCCCCCGTCAGCCTGGAGACGATCGTCGTCCCCGACCCCGGCCCGGGGGAGGCACTGGTGAAGGTCGAGGCGTGCGGGGTCTGCCACACCGATCTGCACTACCGAGAGGGCGGTATCAACGACGACTTCCCGTTCCTGCTCGGGCACGAGGCCGCGGGCGTCGTGGAGTTGGTGGGGGAGGGGGTCACCGATGTGGCCCCCGGCGATTTCGTGATCCTCAACTGGCGTGCCGTGTGCGGGAATTGCCGGGCCTGTCGGCGCGGTCGGCCGCAGTACTGCTTCAACACACACAACGCGAAGCAGAAGATGACCCTGCTCGACGGCACCGAACTCTCCCCGGCCCTCGGTATCGGCGCCTTCGCCGAGAAGACCCTGGTCGCGGCGGGGCAGTGCACCAAGGTCGACCGGGCCGCATCGGCTGCCGCCGCGGGGCTGTTGGGCTGCGGGGTCATGGCCGGCATCGGCGCGGCCATCAACACCGGCAACGTCGGGCGCGGTGACAGCGTCGCCGTCATCGGTTGCGGTGGCGTTGGTGACGCGGCGATCGCCGGGTCTCGGCTCGCGGGGGCCGCGCGGATCATCGCCGTGGACATCGACGACCGGAAGCTGGAGAAGGCCCGCTCGCTGGGCGCCACGCACACCGTCAACTCCAAGCAGTCCGACCCCGTCGAGGCCATCCGCGAACTGACCGGTGGCTTCGGCGCCGACGTCGTCATCGAGGCGGTCGGCCGCCCGGAGACGTACAAGCAAGCCTTCTACGCCCGCGATCTCGCCGGCACGGTCGTCCTCGTCGGGGTGCCGACCCCGGAGATGAAGCTCGAACTCCCGCTGCTGGATGTTTTCGGGCGGGGCGGTTCGCTCAAGTCGTCGTGGTACGGCGACTGTCTGCCCTCCCGCGACTTCCCCATGCTGATCGACCTCTATCTCCAGGGGCGGCTGGATCTGGACGCGTTCGTCACGGAGACCATCGCGCTGGAGGACGTCGAGAAGGCCTTCGAGCGGATGCACGGCGGCGACGTGCTGCGTTCGGTGGTGGTGCTGTGATGGGCGCCCGCATCGAACACCTCGTCACCGCAGGGCAGTTCACGCTCGACGGCGGCACCTGGGACGTCGACAACAACGTGTGGATCATCGGTGACGACACCGAGACCGTCGTGATCGACGCCGCGCACGACGCCGGCGCCATCGCGGAAGCGGTCGGCGAGCGCCGGCTCGTCGCCGTCGTCTGCACCCACGCCCACAACGACCACATCGACGCGGCGCCCGAACTCGCCGACCGCACCGGCGCTCCGATCCTGCTCCACGCCGACGACCTGCCGCTGTGGAAGCAGACCCACCCGGACCGGGCGCCCGACGGCGAGCTGGCCGACGGGCAGGTCGTGGTGGTGGCGGGGGTCGAGCTGACCGTGCTGCACACACCCGGGCACGCGCCGGGCGCCGTCTGCCTGTACGTGCCCGCTCTGAACGCCCTCTTCAGCGGTGACACGCTCTTCGCGGGCGGACCGGGCGCCACGGGGCGGTCGTACTCCCATTTCCCGACCATCGTCGACTCGATCCGGGACCGGCTGCTCGGTCTGCCGGGCGACACCGTCGTATACACCGGACATGGGGACACGACGACCGTCAGCGCCGAGGCTCCGCACCTTCAGGAGTGGATCGACCGCGGTTTCTGAGCCCTGCCGAGCCCTGCCGGGTGTTGCTGATGGCGCGCGATGTTGCGTGAAAAGCAACACTGGGTAAGGGCTTCGCGTGGCCTCTGAATGCCTTGACAACGGTTTGGGGCCGCCCTCAAACTGACGTTGCGCTTACCGCAATCCGTTTCGCTATACGCACCGAGGTGTCATGATGATTCCCGCGTGCCTTCTCGTGGATCTGCCGCGAGGCGAGGCCTACCGGCTCGACATCGATCCGCCGGTTTCGGTGTTCCACACCGACGACGGCGAGGTCTTCGCCATCGACGACACGTGCACCCACCAGGACGCCTCGCTCGCGGACGGCTGGCTGGAGGGCTGCGAGGTGGAATGCCCGCTGCACGCTTCCAAGTTCGACCTGCGGACCGGTGCCGTCGACGCCCCGCCTGCCAAGCGCCCGGTGCGTACCCACGAGGTGCTCGTCCAGGACGGCATGATCTACGTCGTGCCGTCCACGGACGCCCCGAACCTGCCGCCCTGCGTCGCGTCCCGGCTCGCCGCCGGAGGCGCCGCGTGAGGACCGTGGCCGTGGTGGGCGCCTCGCTGGCCGGGTTGTCGGCGGCGCGCTCGCTGCGGAAACAGGGCTACGACGGACGGCTCGTCGTCATCGGCGACGAACCCCATCGCCCGTACGACAGGCCGCCGTTGTCCAAGGAGTTCCTCGCCGGGACCGTCAGCGAAGCTGATCTCCTGCTGGAGATGGACGACGAGGACCTGCGGGCCGAGTGGCTGCTCGGTGCTCGCGCGGTCGGGCTCCAAGTCGACGGCACGGAGCGGGTGTTGCTCCTCGACGACGGGCGGGAGGTCCGGGCCGACGGTGTCGTCGTCGCGACCGGCGCGGTGGCGCGGAACCTGCCCGGCACGGACGGGCTGGCCGGCGTGCACACCCTGCGCACCCTGGACGACGCCCGCGCCCTGCGCGACGAACTCGCCCTGGGTGGACGGCTGGTGGTGATCGGCGGCGGGTTCATCGGCGCCGAGGTCGCCTCCACGGCGTACACCCTCGGACTCGACGTCACGGTGATCGAGGCCGCGCCGACCCCCCTCGCGGGACCGCTCGGCGAGACCATGGGCCAGATCGTCTCCGCTCTCCACGAGGCCCACGGCGTAAGGCTGTTGTGCGGTGTCGGGGTGAAAGGGCTGAGCGGTGAGGCCCGCGTCGACGCCGTGCTGCTTGAGGACGGGCGAACCGTCCCCGCCGACATGGTCGTTGTCGGTGTCGGCGCGCGCCCGTGCGTCGAGTGGCTGGAAGGCTCCGGCGTCGAGCTCGACAACGGCGTCAAGTGCGGTGCCGACGGCCGGACCAGCCTCGCCGGCGTGGTCGCCGTAGGAGACTGTGCCAACTGGTACGACCCGCAGGCTGGGGCGCACCGTCGGGTCGAGCACTGGACCGGGGCGCGGGAGCGGCCCGAAGCCGCCGTGGCCGCGTTGCTGGCCTGGGGTGCGGTGGAGGCGGGGGTGCCGCGGCCGCCGTACTTCTGGTCGGACCAGTACGGCGTGAAGATCCAGTTCGCCGGTCACGCGGCCGGCGCCGACAGTGTGACCGTCGAGGAGGGCGCCACCGGCGACCGCAGTTTCCTCGCCGTCTACCGGCGGGCCGGGCAGCCGGTCGCCGTGCTCGCGATGAACCAGCCGCGGCTGTTCATGCGGTGGCGCAAACAGCTTGCCGCCACGGCGAGTTGACCCATATCCACACCGTCCGACCACACCGTCCGGAGTCGCTCTGCCCGGCGCGTGAATGACCGACCCACGACGTTCTCGGAGGAGCGCACTGTGACCTCGACCAGCCTGCCGGACAGCCTGATCGCCACCCTGCCCGGCTCCTCCTACACGGACCCGGACATCTTCGCGCAGGAACAGGAACGCATCTTCGAGACGATGTGGTTCTGCGCGGTGCGCTCCTCCGACCTGCCCAAACCGGGCGCCTTCCGGACGGTCGACGTGGGCCGCGAGAGCATCCTCATCACACGTGCCCGCGACAACTCGATACGCGCCTACTTCAACGTCTGCCGGCACCGGGGCGCCAAGCTCTGCACCGAGGAGACCGGCGAGGTCAAGCGCGCCTTCCAATGCCCGTACCACGCCTGGACGTACGACCTGAACGGCAAGCTCGTCGCGGCGCCCAACCTCACGAAGATGCCCGACGTCGGCCGCACCGAGTTCGGCCTGGTGAGTGTCGCCGTCCGCGAATGGCTCGGCTATGTGTGGGTCAACCTGGCGGAGAACCCGCCGTCGTTCGACGAGGACGTCCTCAGCGAGGTCGTCACCCGGCTCGGCGACGTGGAGTCCCTGGAGCACTACGACATCGACCACCTCTCGGTGGGCAGGCGCATCGTCTACGACGTCAAGGCCAACTGGAAGCTCATCATCGAGAACTTCATGGAGTGCTACCACTGCGCCACGATCCACCCCGAACTCACCGAGGTACTACCGGAGTTCGCCGACGGGTACGCCGCCCAGTACTACGTCGGCCACGGCGCCGAGTTCGGTGAGGAGGTGCAGGGATTCACCGTCGACGGCTCGGAAGGCGTCGACCGCATCCCCGGGGTGAGCGACGACCAGGACCGCCGCTACTACGCGATCACCATCAAGCCGCAGGTGTTCATCAACCTCGTCCCCGACCACGTGATCTTCCACCGGATGTACCCGGTGGCCGTCGACCGCACGATCGTCGAGTGCGACTGGCTCTACCTTCCGCACGTCGTCGAGAGCGGCAAGGACGTCAGCCGGTCCGTGGAACTCTTCGACCGGGTAAACCGCCAGGACTTCGAGGCGTGCGAACGCACGCAGCCCGGGATGAGCTCCCGGATGTACGCCAAGGGTGGAGTGCTGGTGCCGAGCGAGCACCACATTGGAGCGTTCCACGACTGGGTGAACGAGCGCCTGGGGATCAGCCAGGGGTGAACCAAGGGTGATTCAGCCCAGGTAGCCCATGCGGTGGCTGATCTCCTCGGCGCCCTTGACCAGGACCGGGGCGAGTTCGTGCAGGCGCTCCTCGGTGAACCGGTACGCCGGTCCCGAGGCGCTGACCGCCGCGATGACCTCGCCGTCGCGGTTGCGCACCGGCGCGGCCATGGCGTGCAGTCCGAGCTCCAACTCCTCCAGCGTCCAGGTGTATCCGCGCTCCCGGGCCTCGGCGAGGTTCTTCTCCAGCTTCGTCTTCGAGGTGATGGTGTGCGGGGTCACCTTCTTCAGGCCGGCCTCCGTCAGCAGCGCCGTGCGCTCCTTCGCGGGCAGGTGGGCCAGCAGGGCCTTGCCGCTGGAGGTGGCGTGCAACGGGGTGAGTTCTCCTACCCAGTTGTGCGCGGTGACGGCGCCGGGGCCGCGGACCTCGTACAGGTTGATCGCGTACTGCTCCTGCATGACGGCGATGTTGACGGTCTCGCCGATCTCCTCGGCGAGGCGCTCGCACACCGGGCGGCCCTGCTGCGTGATGTCGATGCGGCCGGTGACCGCACCGGCCAGCCGCACGATCCCGAAGCCGAGCCGGTACTTGCCGCGTTCGCCCGCCTGCTCCACCAGCCCGCGCGCCTCCAGCGCCCCGAGCAGCCGGAACGCGGTCGACTTGTGAACCTCGATCTCGCCGGCCACCTCACTGACACCGGCCTCGCCACGCTGGGCCAGGATCTCCAGCACGCTGATGGCACGGTCCACGGACTGCACTCCGCCGGACTGCGAACCTGTCGTTTCAGTATCTGGACTGTAGTTGCTCACAGCGAAACTATACGCGTAGTACGGTACAAGGTTTTTACTGAGGAGACTCTGATCAGGCTCTTTTGCCTGGTAAGAGGTGGTGTGCGGGGCCGGGGAAGCTGTGCAAGGTGCGTGACGGCCCAAAGTCGGTCCATAGGCCGTCCGCAGGCCGCCCACAGCGCCAGACGCCCGCCAACTCCCGCTTCACCCAACCGAGTTCGCGGCGCCGGGTCACGGACGGCTGTGCGCTCGCCGGGCCGGGGAAGTCGGTGCTGGAGCCGAGCACGGCGTTTCACGGCTTCCGGGCTGGTTCGGTTGCTCCGGCGCCGAGTTGGGGCGGCCGCACGAGGACGTGGTGTGGGGCGTGCGCGGCAACTTCCTCGGCGTACCGACCGACTGCCCGCGACACGACGAGCGGCTCGGTCCGACCCGTCAGCCTCACGTTCGTGGGAGTGATGCCTTGCGGGAGGACGGCAGGTGACCGACCGCCTGCCGCCAGGCGGCCTCAACGGCCGTGCGGGCGTGTGCTGTTGCCTCGTCGATGTCGCCGGTGAGGTGGACGGGTTCGCCGAGGTGGACGTGGAGGTCCGGGCGGCGCAGCGGCGCGGTGACGACACCGGCGATCTGTTTCACCCGCCCGCCGGAGACGATCCGGCGGGCTCCCGCGTGTCCGAGCGGGACGACGGGCGCGCCGGTGGCGAGCGCGAGGCGGGCCAGACCGGTGCGGAAGGCCCCGGGTCCGTGGTCCGCGGAGTCCCGGCGGCGGGGGAGTCCGCCCTCGGGGTAGATCACCACGACCCGGCCCGCGGCGAGGGCCTCGGCCGCCAGATCCAGTGCCGCAGCCGCGCTACGGCTGCCCCGGTGGACCGGTATGTGGCCCTCGCGGGTGAGACGGCGGCCGAGTACGGGGACCTTCCACAGTCCCGCGGTGGCGAGGACGACCGGCTCGACGCCCAGCCGGTGCAGAGCGGCCAGGACGAGTCCGGGATCGGCGAGAGCGGTGTGGTTGGGCGCGACGATGCTGCCGGGCGCGATGGCGCGGGCCGTTCCGGTGGTGGTCACCGTCAGACGGCCGAGGAGGGGGACGACGGTACGGGCGAAGGTGCTGAGCACGTGGTGCTGACTCTCTGATCTGCCGGTGATGCCCTGTGTGCGGACGATCTGTATCGTCACGCGGCCGGGTGTTCGGAGGCATGAGTACGCGTACTCACGAACGGCGGTCCGCCACCCCCGACTCGGCGCCTTGCTCCTGACCTGGCCAACCCCTAGGGTGAATGCGCTTACATCACGTGCGTGCGTGACGCACGTACATCACGCGCTTACGCCGTTACGCGCACCGACCACATGAGGGTTCTGTCCCATGAGTACCGCCCCCACCGTGTACGACGTGGCCAACCGGTCAGGCGTCTCGATCGCCACGGTGTCCCGCGTCTACCGCAACCCCGACTCGGTGCGGGCCCAGACCCGGGAGCGGGTCCTCGCGGCCGCCCGGGAGCTCGGCTACGTACCCAGCGGCAACGCGCGAGGGCTCGCCAGCCGTTCCACCGGTGTGCTGGGTCTGTGCTTCCCCGACTACTCCGATCCGGACGCGGAGGACACCGACGCCGAGGACGACGACGCGGCGATGCTCTACTCCGACCAGATCATCCGCGGTATGGAGCGCACCGCCCGTCGGCACGGATACGCGCTGTTGATCGCCGCATCGCTGAAGGGCGGGCCGGAGAGCCTGGTGGCCAAGGTGGCGGGACGCGTCGACGGGTTCGCCGTCATGGCGCGCACCGTACCGACCGAGGAGCTGGAGGTGATCTCCAGGCGGCAGCCCGTGGTGATGCTCGCCGGACCCCGCGAGGGCGGCGACCACCTCGACCACCTGGACCACCTGGAGGTCGCCAACGCCGACGGGCAGCGCGAACTGACCCGGCACCTCATCGAGGACCACGGGCTGCGCCGCCTGGCGTACATCGGTTCCGCCGAGGAGTCGCCGGACGTGGAGGCCCGCTTCCGGGGCTTCCTGGCGGCCTGCGCCGCGGCGGGCGTGGAGACGGACGGCGAACCGGCCCTGCGGATGCCGATGATGACGCAGGCCGACGGAGCCCGGGCGGTGGACGTCCTGGCCGACCGGGACGGCCCGCTGCCCGAGGCCCTCGTCCTCGCCAACGACCAGATGGCCGTCGGCGCGCTGCACGCGTTGCAACGGCGAGGGCTGCGCGTACCCGAGGACGTGGTGGTGACGGGCTTCGACGGGATCCCGCTGGGACGGCTCGTGCGGCCGGCGCTGACCACGGTGCGTCAGCCCATGCTGCGGCTGGGGGAGCAGGCGGCCGAGCTGCTCGTGCAGCGACTCACCGGAGCGTCCGACAGGGAACCGGTGTCGCTGATGCTCCCGGTCACCGTCGTGCGCCGCGCCAGCTGCGGATGCGGCGAGGCCGAGGGCGGCGGAACCCAACTGGCGTAGATCCTGGACGGGTTGGCGACATTCCCTGACGGGCAGTCAGCGTTTCGCGCATGGCGGCCGCTGGGCCGGAACGGGTCGGTTCACCGCCTCGTGAGCGGGAGTCCGAGAACTCCGCGGTCGTGTCCGACGACCACGTCGGAACCTGCGGCGGCCAAGCAGGTGACGGCCACGTCCAGGGATATCTCCCGCACCGCGCCGGTCGCCGGATCCCACACCCGCAGTTGCACCACGCCGAGTTCAGCGTGACCCTCCGGCGCCAGACCGCGACATGGCCGCATCCCCCTCGGCGCACGAAGCCCCGGCGCCCAGACCCCGTACGCGAAAGAAGAACGCGACCACGGTCGGCGCGACGCAGACCATGAGCGTCGGCTCAAGCCCCCCGGGCAGGAGCGGACCACCAAGGCCACCCATCGTCGCGGATCACCGCCCGCGAGCGCATCGGGGAAAACAGTACGGTGGCGCCAAAACCACCGATAGCGCCCTAAATCTCTAAATCAATCGACCCTGAATCGATGTCATCGCCCGATGTCCCAGTCGTTACGGGAGCGTGACCGAGAGCCCCTTGCCCGCCCCGGAATTCTTGCGTGAGAGTGATGTATGCGCTTACAGGAAGCGCATACATCCGGAACGCTCAAGGAGGAGCAGTCCATGCGCCGTCCTGCCACCACCGCTTCGATCGCCCTCGCCGTGGCCTCCGCGCTCACCCTCACCGCCTGCGGTGGTTCCGGTGGCGCGGAGGTGGCAGCCGACGCCAAGCAGACCCTGACGGTCTGGGCGATGGGCACCGAGGGCGAGAAGCTCGCCGACGTCGCCAAGGCGTACCAGAAGACGCACACCAACATCACCGTCAAGGTGACCCCCGTCGGCTGGGACGTGGCCCACCAGAAACTGGTCGCCGCCGCTGCCGCCGACAAGCTCCCCGACGTCGTCCAGATGGGCGGGACCTACCTCGGCGAGTTCGCCGACATGGGTGTCCTCGAACCGGTCGACATCAAGACGGCCGAGGAGAGCGACTTCTTCCCCGCCGCCTGGGACCAGGTGTCGTACGACGGAAAGGCGTACGGCGTCCCGTGGTACGTCGACACCCGCGTCCTCTACTACCGCACCGACCTCGCGGCGAAGGCCGGCCTCAAGACCGCCCCGGCGACCATGGCCGAGTTGCAGAAGGCGGCCGAGGCGTACCAGGCGAAGGCCGGCACCAAGTGGGGGCTGTCCATCCAGCCGGGTGGTCTGGACACCGTGCAGAGCTTCTACCCGTTCCTGTACTCGGCGGGCGGTGAGCTGCTGACGAAGGACGACAAGCCCGTCATCGACAGTGCGGCGGCCGTCAAGGCGCTGGAGAACTACGGGAGTTACTTCGACAAGGGGCTCAGTGCCAAGTCGGTGCGGCCCGGCTACGACGTGACCAAGGACTTCAACACCGGTTCCGTGCCCATGTTCCTCGGCGGGCCGTGGATCATGTCCCTGCTCGACGACAACTACCCGGACCTGAAGGGCAAGTGGGCGATCGCGCCCGTGCCCTCGGACCAGGCTTCGGTGTCGATGGCCGGCGGGTCCAGCCTCGCGATCTCGGCGGACAGCGAACACAAGGCCGCCGCAAAGGAGTTCATCGCCTCCCTCACCGGTGCCAAGGGCCAGGCCGACTGGTACGAGCGCACCCGGGACCTGCCCGCCAACAAGGCTGCCTGGGAGACCGGCGCACTCGCCACCGACGCGAACCTGAAGATCTGGCGCAAGCAGCTGGAGAGCGCGAAGACCCCGCCGTCCGACCCGAAGCTCACCGAGATCACCTCCAAGGTCGACGCCGCCATCGAGCAGGTCACGCAGGGCCGTTCGTCCGCGAAGGACGCGCTGGACAAGGCGCAGTCCCAGATCGAAGGGCTCGTGAGGTAACAGCGATGTCCCTGGTGACCGGATCGACCGCCGACAGCGCGGCCACGGGCCCGACCAAGCTTTCCAAGGCCCCGATTGGGCCGACGCGAGGGCCGGGTCGCGGCCGTCCGCTGGACCGGCACAACCTGCACGGCTGGCTGTTCTCCACACCCTTCCTCGTGCTGTTCGGCGTCTTCATGCTCCTCCCGATCGTCGCGACGCTCCTGATGAGCTTCACCGACTTCGGGGCACGCGACGTCACCCGCCCCTTCGAGGCGGAGTTCGTCGGCTTCGACAACTACACACGGCTCTTCGACGACGACGTCTTCCGCACGGCGCTCTTCAACACCGGCTACTTCGTGGTCGTCGGCGTACCGCTGACCGTCGTACTGGGACTGCTCGTCGCCGTCCTGCTCAACAACGGCATCGACCGGGCCCGCACCTTCTTCCGCGTCGGCTTCTACGCCCCGGTCGTCACCACCATCGTCGCGGTCGCCGTCGTCTGGCGGTTCGTGCTCGACCCCTCGGACGGCCTGGTGGCCGGGCTCGCCTCCGAACTCGGCCTGACCGCACCGGACTTCCTCGGGTCCGAGACCTGGGCCATGCCCTCGCTGATCGCGATGGCGGTGTGGCGCAACCTCGGCACCGTGATGGTGCTGTTCATCGCCGGACTTCAGGCCATCCCCACCGAGGTCCGGGAGGCCGCGCGGCTGGACGGCGCCGGCGCCTGGCAGGAACTGCGGCGCGTCACCGTGCCGTTGCTGCGGCCGACGACGCTCTACGCCACCGTCATCACCTCCATCGGCTACCTCAACGTGTTCGAGGAACCCTTCGTGATGACCCAGGGCGGCCCCTCCAACGCCACCATGACCGTCTCCCTGGACATGTACCAGGAGGGCTTCAACTTCTTCCACATGGGCTACGCGAGCGCCATGGCGTACGTCCTGTTCGTGGTGATCATGGGCATCACGGTGCTCCAGCTCCGACTGCTGAAGGACAACACGTCATGACCGCGCCTACGGTGACCGCCCCGACCCGCCGTCGCCCGGTCCGGGTCCGAGGACTCCGTGGACCCCTGCTGTACACGGTCGCCTCGCTGGGGCTGCTGGTCATGGCCGCACCCTTCCTGTGGATGGTGCTGTCGGCCTTCAAGACGAAGAAGGACCTGACGGCCAGCCCGCCGGTGTGGATCCCCAGCAACTGGACGCTCGCCAACTTCCGTGAGCTGCTGGACCAGTTGGACATGGCGCGGTACTTCATGAACTCGCTGATCGTGGCGGTGCTCGTGACCGTCTGCAATCTGCTGTTCTGCTCGATGCTCGGCTACGCCCTCGCCAAGCTCCGCTTCACCGGCCGCTCCAAGGTGCTCGGCATCGTCCTCGCGGCCCTGATGGTGCCGGGCAACCTGCTCGTGCTGCCGCTGTACGTGCTGATGACCAAGCTGAACCTCATCGACACCTACGCCGGACTGGTCCTGCCCTTCGCCGCCGGAGCCTTCGGGGTGTTCCTGATGCGGCAGTTCATGCAGTCGGTCCCCGACGAACTCCTCGAAGCGGCCCGCATCGACGGCGCCGGCGAGTGGTACATCTTCTGGCGCATCGTGCTGCCCCTGGTCAAGCCCGCCCTGGCGACCCTGACGATCTTCACCTTCCTCGGTTCCTGGAACAACTTCGTCTGGCCGCTGATCGCGACCAACGACCCCGGCAAGTACACGCTTCCGGTGGCCCTGGCGACGTTCGCCAACGATCCCAACCGCACGGTCGGCGGCGGCAACGGCATGCTCATGGCCGGCTCCCTGCTCGTCGTGCTGCCGGTGCTGCTCGTCTTCGCCGTACTGCAACGCCACTTCACCCAGGGCATCGCGACCGCCGGGCTCAAGTAGCCCGCCCCACACGCCCGTTGGCCCCGCAGGTCAGCCTGCCCCCACCCAGCAGAAAGACGCGACGAACCATGAGTCACACTCCCACCCCGTTCCCCGACGGCTTCCTGTGGGGCGCCTCCACGGCCGCCCACCAGATCGAGGGGAACAACGTCAACAGTGACTGGTGGCGCAAGGAACACGACCCGGCGGCCGGCATCGAGGAGCCGAGCCTGGACGCCTGCGACAGCTACCACCGCTGGGAGCAGGACATGGACCTGCTCGCCCAACTGGGCTTCACCGACTACCGGTTCAGCGTCGAATGGGCCCGCATAGAACCCGTCCCGGGCACCTTCTCCCGCGCCGAGACCGCCCACTACCGCCGTATGGTGGACGGCGCCCTCGCCCGCGGCCTGCGCCCGATGGTGACCCTGCACCACTTCACGGTCCCGCGGTGGTTCGAGGACCTCGGCGGCTGGACCGCGGACGGCGCGGCCGACCTGTTCGCCCGCTACGTCGAGCAGTGCGCGCCGATCATCGCGGACGGCGTCCGCCATGTCTGCACCATCAACGAACCCAACATGATCGCCGTGATGGCGGGCGCCGCCAAGGCCGGCGACCAGGGCTTCCCGCCCGCCGGACTGCCCACCCCGGACGAGGAGACCACCCACGCGGTGATCGCCGCCCACCGGGCCGCCGTCAAGGCGGTGCGCTCGATCGACCCCGCGATCCAGGTCGGCTGGACGATCGCCAACCAGGTCTACCAGGCGCTGCCCGGCGCCGAGGACGTCACCGCCGCCTACCGCCACTCCCGCGAGGACGTCTTCATCGAGGCCGCCCGCGACGACGACTGGATCGGCGTCCAGTCCTACACCCGCACCAGGATCGGCGCCGACGGCCCGATCCCCGCGCCCGAGGACGCCGAACGCACCCTGACGCAATGGGAGTTCTACCCGGAGGCCGTCGGCCACGCCCTGCGCCACACCGCTGACGTCGTCGGCCCCGGCGTCCCGCTCATCGTCACCGAGAACGGCATCGCCACCGCCGACGACACCCGCCGTATCGACTACTACGCCGGTGCCCTGGACGCGGTCGCCGCCGCTCTCGACGACGGCCTCGACATCGCCGGCTACCTGGCCTGGAGCGCCCTCGACAACTACGAATGGGGCTCCTACCGGCCGACGTTCGGCCTGATCGCCGTGGACCCGGTCACCTTCGCCCGCACCCCCAAGCCGTCCGCCGGCTGGCTCGGCGCCCTGGGCCGCACCCGCGAACTGCCGCGCACGGCAGGCCGGATCGCGTAGCCCGCCCCAAGTCCCGGGAGCCGACGGGCCCCTGACAGCCCGTCGGCTCCCGCCCCACCGCCGTCCCGCACGGGACACGACGACACACGCACCCGTCCCTTGCCCGTCCCGCCCGCATTCCCCAGGGAGTTGGACCCGCATGAACCGTCGTACGTTCCTCACCACCGCCACGGCGGGAGCCGCCGCCCTCGCCGCCGTGATGCCCCTCGCCTCCGCGTCGGCGGCCACCCGCGGCCGCCCCGCACCCGACAGCGCGCCGCTGCGGACCTGGTTCGAGGCGACCTACCGCTCGATGACCGCGCTGACCACCGAACTCGGCCTGACCGCCGACACGATGGACGTCTCCGGCACCGGCACACCCGTGCCCTCGACGCAGACCTCACCGACCAACATCGGCTGCGGCCTGTGGTCGACCGTCGCCGTCGCCGGACTCGGTGTGATCTCCGGGCCCGTCATGCACCAGCGGCTGTCCCGCACCCTCGCGGCGGTCGAGAAGCTGGAGCGCGCGCACGGCTTCTGGTTCAACTGGTACGACGCGCACGACGGTTCGGTCCTCACCAGCTGGCCCGGGACGGGCGACCCGGTGCGCCCCTTCCTCTCCACCGTCGACAACGCCTGGCTGGTCACCGGGCTGAAGATCGCCGCCGACGCCGACCCGGAACTGCGTCCGCGCGTCGCCCGGCTCCTCGCCGACGCCGACTGGTCGTACTACTACACCCCCTACGACCCGGCCGACCCGGTTGCCGGACCCGGTCAACTGCGCGGCGGCTTCTGGCCGGACAAGCCCGGCAAGGGCGAACCCACCGGCCACCACTACGGCGCCCTCAACACCGAACCCCGGATGGCCAGTTACCTCGGCATCGCCGACAACTCCCTGCCCACCGAGCACTACTGGCACCTCTTCCGCACCCTCCTGCCCGGCATGGGACAGGAACAGGAACCCGAGGGCTCCTACGTCACGATCGACGGCGTACGGGTGTGGGAGGGCCACTACACCTACCGCGGCCGCAAGCTCGTCCCCACCTGGGGCGGCTCGATGTTCGAGGCGCTGATGGTCCCGCTGTTCGTGCCCGAGGCCGCCTGGTCGCCGTACTCCTGGGGCACCACCCACCAGCGCTATGTGCGCAGCCAGATCGAACACGGCCTGGACGAGGAGAAGTACGGCTACTGGGGTTTCTCACCCGCCAACATCCCCGAGGGTGGCTACCGCGAGTACGGCGTGGACGCGATCGGCATGCAGGAGGACGGCTACAACTCCCTCGGCGTCGTCACCCCGCACGCCTCATTCCTCGCCCTGCCGTACGCCGCGCCCGAGGCCCTCGCCAACCTCACCGCACTGGCCCGGGACTTCGGCGCCTACGACGACCGCTACGGCTTCCGCGACTCCGTCGACACCGCGAACGGCCGCGTCAGCGACTACGTCCTCGCCCTCGACCAGGGCATGATCGCAGCCGCACTCGCCCAGCACCTGCGCCCCGGCCTCCTCCAGCACCCCTTCCGCACGGCCGGCTTCCGCTCCCGGGTCCGGCCCCTCCTCGGCAAGGAGCGCTTCAGTATCTGAGGAACGGTCCAACCGATGGGGAACCGGGCTGGGAAACAGCACGGAAACCTGCGCCTCCAGGTTGCGTGGCGCGCAACCTAGTGCGTATAGCGATACTCGTATTAGCATGCCTCGCGTATCTACGGCGCGAGCGAGACGAGAGATCATGGCTCCCCTGCAATACGACTTCGTCATCGTCGGCGGTGGATCCGCCGGCAGCGCACTGGCGAACCGGCTCTCCGCGGACCCGGCCAACCAGGTGCTTGTCCTGGAGGCCGGCCGGCCCGACTACCCGTGGGACGTCTTCATCCACATGCCGGCCGCGCTGACCTATCCCATCGGCAGCCGGTTCTACGACTGGAAGTACGAGTCCGAACCCGAGCCGCACATGGGCGACCGGCGCGTCTACCACGCGCGCGGCAAGGTGCTGGGCGGCTCCAGCAGCATCAACGGCATGATCTTCCAGCGCGGCAACCCCATGGACTACGAGCGCTGGGCCGCCGACGCCGGCATGGAGAGCTGGGACTACGCGCACTGTCTGCCGTACTTCCGGCGGATGGAGAACTGCCTGGCGGCCGAGCCCGACGACGAGTTCCGCGGCCACGACGGCCCGCTCGTCCTCGAACGCGGGCCCGCCTCCAACCCGTTGTTCGGCGCGTTCCTCGACGCCGTGCAGGAAGCGGGGTATCCGCGCACCGACGACGTCAACGGCTACCAGCAGGAGGGCTTCGCGCCCTTCGACCGCAACGTCAGCCGGGGGCGCCGACTGTCCGCTTCCAAGGCCTACTTGAAGCCCGTGCGGAAGCGGCCCAACCTCACCGTCACCACCCGCGCGATGGTCACCCGCGTCCTCTTCGAGGGCAAGAAGGCCGTCGGCGTCGAGTACCGGCACCGCGGCAAGGTCCGCCAGGTGCGCGCCCGCGAGGTCGTCCTGTGCGGCGGCGCGATCAACTCCCCCCAGCTGCTCCAGCTTTCGGGCGTCGGCAACGCGGAGGAGCTGAGCGCGCTCGGCATCGACGTCGTCCACGATCTGCCGGGCGTCGGCGAGAACATGCAGGACCACCTGGAGGTCTACATCCAGTACGCCTGCAAGCAACCCGTCTCCATGCAGCCGTACATGGCGAAGTGGCGCGCCCCCTTCATCGGCCTGCAATGGCTCTTCCGCAAGGGTCCCGCCGCCACCAACCATTTCGAGGCCGGCGGCTTCGCTCGCAGCAACGAGGACGTCGACTACCCCAACCTGATGTTCCACTTCCTGCCGATCGCGGTCCGCTACGACGGCTCGTCGCCGGCCGGCGGTCACGGTTACCAGGTGCACGTCGGGCCCATGTACTCCGACGCGATCGGCTCGGTGAAGATCAAGAGCAAGGATCCGCTGGAGCACCCCGCGCTGCGCTTCAACTACCTGTCCACGGAACAGGACCGGCGTGAGTGGGTCGAGTCGGTCCGGGTCGCCCGCAAGCTCCTCAACCAGCCCGCGCTCGCCCCGTACAACGACGGGGAGGTCTCGCCCGGGCCGTCCGTGGAGAGCGACGAGGAGATCCTCGCGTGGGTCGCCGAGGAGGGGGAGACGGCTCTGCATCCGTCCTGCACCTGCAAGATGGGCACGGACGACATGGCCGTCGTCGATCCCGGCAGCATGCGGGTCCACGGTGTGGAGGGGCTGCGGGTCGTGGACGCGTCGGTGATGCCGTACGTGACCAACGGAAACATCTACGCGCCGGTGATGATGATCGCCGAGAAGGCGGCCGATCTGATTCTGGGCAAGGAGCCGCTCGCTCCGTCCCCGGCCGTGTACTACCGGCACCGCGACGCCCAGAAGCAGGCCGGGTAGGGCGTGTCGGGAGTGTCGGGAGTGTCGGGAGTGTCGGGCGGCGACGGTCTCAAGGCGCTGCTGTCGAACGTCCGTTACGAGGTGCTGCCCGCGAAGGCGACCGAGGAAAAGGTCCTCGCCCATGTACCGCGCGATGTCGTCGTCACCGTGACGGCGTCGCCGGTCAAGGGCCTGGAACCGACCCTCGACCTCGTCGGACGGCTGGCGGCACATGGCTACCGCGTGGTCCCGCACGTGCCGGCACGGCTGCTGCGGGACGACGCGCATCTCAAGGATGTCGTCGACCGGCTCCGGGAGACGGGCGTCGACGACGTCTTCGTACCCGCTGGAGACGCGGATCCGCCGGCCGGGATCTACGACGGAGCCCTGCCGGTGCTGCGCCGGCTCAGCGAACTGGGCGGCCCGTTCGCCCACGTCGGCATCACCGGCTACCCCGAGAGCCATCCGCTCATCGACGACGACCTCACCATCCAGGCCATGTGGGACAAGCGCACGCACGCCACGTACATCGTGAGCAACCTGTGCTTCGACGCGCGCGTGCTGGGGGAGTGGGTCGGGCGGATCCGGCGGCGTGATGTCGCCCTGCCGTTGTACGTGGGCGTCGCGGGGCCCGTGCAGCGGGCGAAGCTGCTGGCCATGGCGACGAAGATCGGGGTGGGCGAGTCGACCCGCTTCCTCACGAAGCACGCGTCCTGGTTCCTACGGTTCGCCGCGCCGGTCCGAACGGCCGCTCATCTCCTCACTCCACGGGGCGGGGCGCCGCCTGGGCCGTCGAGGTGCTGGAGAGGCTGGTCGCGGACGGGGTGCCGTACTGCGTGGCGTCGTCCGGGAG
>NZ_JBLTJC010000213.1:0-17946 GCF_048158785.1 Streptomyces colwelliae
TTCTTCAGCCTGCTGCAGAAGAACGTCCTCGACCGCCGATCCTGGGCCACCCGCGAGGAACTGCGCATCGCGATCGTGACCTGGGTCGAGCGGACCTACCACCGGCGCCGCAGACAAGCCGCACTCGCATCGCCCTCGCCGCCGCATCCCTCACCGTGCCGGACTCCTCCGAACACCCCTTGTTCCGCTTCGAGTTCGACGATCCACGCCTCACGGCCCGGCTCACCTCCGAACAGGTGGAGTCCTTCGCCGGAGGCCGCCGACTACAGCTGACCGGCGACCTCGACATCGACGGGACCGCCTTCCCCGTCCTCCTCCGGCTCCGCGTCGTCGAGCACGCGGAGGACCGGCTGCTCGTGGTGGGTACGGCCACGCTGCCGTACCGGCTGCTGCGACGTGCCACGGGATTCCGGGCCGGCCGCCCCGCCACCCGGCTGCGGCTGCTGGTCGCCGCGGAGTTCGCGTGAGGGCGGCCGGGCGGGCGGCGCCAGGTGTCGCAGCCGTCGTATTCGCCCTGCTCGGTCTGCTGGTGCTGCCCGCCGGGCAGGCGTCGGCCGCGTCGTACCACGTGCTGATGAAGGGGTACGCCTTCTCGCCCGCGGCCCTGACGATCACGGCCGGCACGACGGTGACCTGGACCAACGAGGACACCGCCCCGCACGACGTGAAGACCACCTCGGGTCCGGTCGCGGTCCACTCCCCCATGCTCAGCAAGGGCCAGAGCTGGAGCTTCACGTTCACCACGGCCGGGTCCTACGGCTATGTCTGCACCGTCCACCCGGACATGACGGCGCAGATGGCCGTGAAGGCGGCGGCACCGGCGACCTCCGCGGCCCCCACGGCGCACGAGCACAGCGGTTCGTCGTCCGGCTCGGGGCAGCGGCACTCGACCGTGCCGAGCCGGACCGTCGCGGCGAGGACGCCCGCGCACGCCTCGTCCCCGTCCCACGCGATGTCGATGCCGGCCTCGCCGACCTCCACCGTCGCGGCGGCGGCACCGGCGCCCACGACGGCCGCACCGCAGGCCGGGCAGGTCCAGCAGGCCGCGTCGACGTCCCGTCCGCTGGATCCGCTGCTGGTGCTGGCCGGGCTGGTCGCGGGAGTCGCCGTGCTGTGTCTGCTGCTGGTGGGGTCACGGGCCGCGCAGGCGGACGGGGGCGAGGCGAAGAGCTAGGACGCCTCTCCGGCCTGCCGGGCGCGGTACGTCCGCATCTTCGCGCGCGCCCCGCACACCGCCATCGAGCACCAGCGGCCCCGGCCCGCCGGGCTGCGGTCGTAGTACGCCCAGTGGCAGGTGGGGGCTTCGCACGCCTTGAGGCGAGGCCAGGTGCCTTCGGCGAGGGACCGGGCGATGGCCGACGCCACGCGGGAGAGCAGGGGGTCGCCGTCTGCCGGCCTGATGTGCGCGGAGCCGTCCTGCGGGTCGATCGCCACCAACAGCGGGGCCCGCGCGAGGAGTTCGCCGAGTGGTGTGGTCTCGCGGTGCGGGGGGTGACCCGCGTGGGCGAGGAGGGTGGCGCGCAGCGATTCGCGTAGTTCGCGCGCCGACTCCGTCTCCCCCTCCGCGAGTCCGAAGCGTGCGCGGCCGTCCGCCGTGTCGAGTTCGTCGGTGCCCGCCTCGATGTCCAGCGTGTTGACCAGGGCCTCGATCAGGGCCAGGTCGCCGGGCGCGGGAACTCTCTCACTCATGCTTGCGACGTTACCTCCAATGCGGGAGCATGAGGTAACCGTTACCGGCTAATGCCTCCTGTGGGTAACCAGAAGGAGTCCGTCATGACCGAACCCACCCCCACCCCCACCTCCATCGCCGAGCTGGGTGCCGTCGTCCTGGACTGTCCCGATCCGCGCGCGCTCGCCGGCTTCTACGCCGGGATCCTGGGCGGCACCGTCGAGGACGAGGACGGCGGTGACTGGGTGGACCTGAAGCTGCCGGGCGGGCGGACGCTCGCGTTCCAGGAGGCGCCCGGGCACGTACCGCCGAAGTGGCCCGCGTCCGGCGACTCCCAGCAGTTCCACCTCGACCTGACCGTCACGGACCTGGACGCGGCCGAGAAGGGCGTACTGGCGCTGGGCGCAAGGCCGCTGGACACCGACGACCGCTCTCGCACCTGGCGTGTGTACGCGGACCCGGCGGGGCACCCGTTCTGCCTCTGCGCCTGCTGACACCGCCGACGACGACATCGCCGACACCAGGGAGATCACCATGTCCGCCGTGGCACGTTTCCGTTCCACCGTGCTCGACTGCCCCGACCCGCTCGCGCTCGCCGAGTTCTACGCCGGGATCCTCGGCGGCACACCCCACGTCGCGCACGACGAGTGGGTCGTGCTCGACATTCCGGACGGGCCGCGGCTCGCTTTCCAGCGGGTGGCGGAGTACGTCCCGCCCGAGTGGCCGCGCGCGGACCGGCCGCAGCAGCTCCATCTCGACTTCGACTCCGGGGCGACCTGGGAGGAGCTGGAGGTCGCGGAGGCGAAGGCGCTGGCGCTCGGGGCGCGGCCGTTGCACCAGGAGGACAAGGAGAACTTCCGGGTGTACGCCGATCCGGCAGGGCATCCCTTCTGCCTCTGCCGGATCGACCACCCGTAGAACCCGTACAACCGCGTGTCAGCTGTCCAGCTCGGCGATCTTCGCCGTCGACGGCTCGCGGCGCTGCTGGGCGGCGCGGGCCGTGAAGTCGGCGCTGCGCAGGGCGCGTTGGACGTTGCCCCAGCTGAGCAGGGCGAGGTCGGGCTCGGACCAGCCGCGGTGGAGGAGCTCGGCGATGAGGTTCGGGTAGCAGGAGGCGTCGGCGAGGTCCTGCGGATGGGCCGTGCCAGCGTCGTACGTGCCGGACAGGGCGACGCACTCGCGGCCCGCGATCTCGTGGACGTGGTCGAGGTGGTCGGCGACGTCCCGGACGGACGGGCCGGTCTGTTCGGCGGTGAGCGGCACCATGCACAGTCCCTTGGCGGCGCCGACCGCGGCGAGGAGTTCGTCGGAGAGGTTGGCCGGGTGCGGGCGCAGGGTGCGGGCGGCGGAGCGGGTGAACAGCACCGGTGCCTTCGAGACGGCGAGGGTGCGGCGGATCGTGCCGTCGGAGGCGCCGGAGAGGTCGGCGAGCACGCCGAGGCGGTTCATCTCGCGGACGACCTCCTCGCCGAACCGGGTCAGCCCGGCCTCGCTCGCCCAGGACACCCCGGACAGCGTGAGGACCCGTAGACCCAGCGCGTGCAGGGAGCGCAGGATGCCCAGGGAGTCGCCGAGCGCGGCGGCTCCGGCGGGGCCCAGCAGCACGGCGATACGGCCGCAGTGGCGCACGTCGGTGGTCTCGCCGGCGGTGTACGCCAGGCGCAGGCCCTCGGGGTGGGCGCGGACCACCGTGTTCACGAGGTCGAGCTGTTCCAGGGTGGCGCCGACCGCCCGGTCCCCGGCGAGGCCCTCGGGCAGGTGCAGCGACCAGAACAGCGCGCCGACGTGCCCCTCGCGCAGCCGTGGCACATCGGTGTCCACGGAACTCTCGCCCAGCTCCAGGTCGAACCACGGCAGGTGCCGCAGCGCCCACGGCAGCCCGCTGTAGCCGTCCGCGACCGGGTGCGCGGCGAGGATGGCGTGCGCGCGCTCCAGCGGGGCGGCGGCCGGGTCGGAGACGGGGTCGTACGGTTCCGCGGTGTCCGGCGGGAAGACCCCGGCGGGAAAGGGCTCGTGGACCAAGTCGTCGAGCTCGCCGACCTCGGTCGTCGCGTGCAGTTGGTCCTGGAGGTCGGCCATGGCGGGCTCCGTACGTCGTTACGGCAGTACGGTCACCGTCGCACGCCCGCAAGGGGGCCACCTGGTGAGCGGGGCGTTCGGGGTACGGCGCGGGAGTGGGCGCTCCCGCGCCGCGCCGGTCAGCCGTCGAGCGAGTCGATCGTCGCGTTCGACGGACCCCGCGTCGCCCGGGTCTCCCGCGCCACGTCCTCCGCCGCGCCCAGCACCCGTACCGCGTTCTGCCAGGTCAGCTTGGCCAGGTCGGGCTTGGACCAGCCGCGGTCCAGCAGTTCCGCGACGAGGTTCGGGTAGCCGGAGACGTCGTTCAGGCCGTCCGGGGTGAAGGCCGTGCCGTCGTAGTCGCCGCCGATGCCGAGGTGGTCGACGCCCGCGGCCTCGCGCATGTGGTCGAGGTGGTCGGCGACGGTGGAGACGGTCGCGACCGGGCGCGGGTGGAGTTCCTCGAAGGCGCGGTGCACCTTCATGGCCTCCTCCGTGGTCTCCAGGTGGTGCAGACCGTGCGCGCGCATGTTGTCGTCGGCCGCGGCCATCCAGTCCACGGCGGCCTGGAGCACGAACTTCGGCACGAACGTCACCATCGCCATGCCGCCATTGGCGGGCAGCCGCTCCAGCACGTCGTCCGGGATGTTGCGCGGGTGGTCGCAGACCGCCCTCGACGAGGAGTGCGAGAAGATCACCGGGGCGGTCGACGTGTCCAGCGCGTCGCGCATCGTCGTCGCCGCCACGTGCGAGAGGTCGACGAGCATGCCCTCGCGGTTCATCTCCCGCACGACCTCACGGCCGAACGCCGACAGTCCGCCCACCCCCGGCTCGTCCGTCGCCGAGTCCGCCCACGCCACGTTGTCGTTGTGGGTGAGGGTCATGTAGCGGACACCGAGGGCGTACAACCCCCGTAGCGTGCCGAGGGAGTTGGCGATCGAGTGCCCGCCCTCCGCACCCATCAACGAGGCGATACGGCCCTCCCCGCGCGCCGACTCCATGTCCGCGGCGGTCAGCGCGGGCGCCAGGTCCCGCGGGTAACGGGCGAGCAACTGCCGTACGCAGTCGATCTGTTCGAGCGTCGTCGGCACCGGGTCGGGCAGGTCCGAGCGCACGTACACCGACCAGTACTGCGCGCCGACGCCGCCCTCGCGCAGGCGCGGGATGTCGGTGTGCAGATGGGCGTTCTGGTGGACGGCGATGTCGCGGGCGTCGAGGTCGTAGTCGACCTGCGTGCGCAGCGCCCAGGGCAGGTCGTTGTGCCCGTCGACGACCGGGAACTCACGGAGCAGTTCCCGGGCCCGGTCCAGTGACGTCATCCCCGTCATCCCCGTCATCCCCGTCACTTCCCGAAGCCGAAGCCGCTGCCGGAGCCCTCGGCCTTGGCGCGCAGGCGCTTGCCCTTCTCGGTGGCCTGGTCGTTCAGCTCCTGCTGGAACTCCCGCATGCGGACGAGGAGTTCCTCGTCGTGGGTGGCCAGGATGCGGGCGGCGAGCAGGCCCGCGTTGCGCGCGCCGGCGACCGAGACGGTGGCGACGGGGACACCGGCCGGCATCTGCACGATGGACAGCAACGAGTCCATGCCGTCCAGGTACTTGAGCGGCACGGGGACGCCGATCACCGGCAGCGGGCTCACCGAGGCGAGCATGCCGGGGAGGTGGGCGGCGCCGCCCGCGCCCGCGATGATCACCTTGAGGCCGCGGCCGTCGGCCCGCTCGCCGTACGTGATCATCTCGCGGGGCATGCGGTGCGCGGAGAGGACGTCGACCTCGTACGCGATCTCGAACTCGTCGAGGGCCTTCGCGGCGGCCTCCATGACGGACCAGTCGGAGTCCGACCCCATGACGATTCCAACTACGGGGCTCATCTCAATCTCCTTGCGTACCTTTTCGGCTTCAGCCGAGGGGGCTGGACGGGTACTCCGCTCGCATGCGGAAGCAGTTCATCCGGGTTGCCGCACAGCAAGATTCCCCGACTGCCAGAAAGGCTTACATCGAAGGCACTAGCGTGTGAGGCATGGGGGCCAAGTGTGTGAAGCGGGCATTCAAGTACCGCTTCTATCCGACTGCGGAACAGGCAGCCGAGCTGTCGCGCACTTTCGGCTGCGTGCGCAAGGTCTACAACATGGCGCTCGACGCCCGATCCCGGGCATGGACGCTGGAGCACCGTCGGGTCTCCTACGTGGAGACTTCGGCGATGCTCACGGAGTGGAAGAAGTCCGAAGAGCACGGTTTTCTGGCGCAGGTCTCTTCTGTGCCGCTGCAGCAGTCGCTGCGACATCTGCAGACCGCCTACACAGCGTTCTTCGACAAACGGGCCCGACACCCCCGCTTCAAGTCGAAGAAGAGGTCGAAGGACTCTGCCGAGTACACGCGCTCCGCATTCAGGTTTCGTGACGGAGAGCTCACCTTGGCGAAGATGCCTGCTCCACTGGCCATCGCATGGTCGCGGCCTCTTCCCGAAGGCGCCGAACCGTCCACGGTCACGATCTCCAGAGACAGGGCAGGCCGATGGTTCGTCTCCCTGCTGGTCGAAAGCGTTGTCAGCTCCGGACCGGCCACCGACACGGCGGTAGGACTCGATGCCGGCCTCACCAACTTGATCACCATGTCCACCGGCGAGAAGATCACCAATCCGAAATTCGAGCGGAAGGACCGGACCCGCCTCGGCAAGGCCCAGCAAGGACTCTCCCGGAAGACTCAGGGCTCGAGGAACCGGGAGAAGGCGCGCGTCAAGGTCGCCCGCATCCACGCGCGAATCGCCGACCGGCGCCGCGATTTTCTGCACAAGCTCACCACTCGACTCGTTCGTGAAAACCAAACGATCGTGATCGAGGACCTGACCGTTCGCAGCCTGCTCGGCAACCGCACTCTCGCCCGCGCGATATCCGATGCCTCGTGGACGGAGTTGCGCTCCCAACTGGAGTACAAATGCGACTGGTACGGGCGCGAGCTGATCACGATCGACCGCTTCTTCCCGTCGAGCAAGACCTGCTCCGCGTGCGGCCTGATCCACGATGAGTTGCCACTGAGTGTCCGCCGATGGACGTGTGAGGGCTGCGGCACCCAGCACGACCGGGACCACAACGCCGCAAAGACCATTCTGGCCGCCGGGCTGGCGGTGTCGGCCTGTGGAGCCGGTGTAAGACCCCAACGGAGCTCCTCCGGGCGGGCAGTCGACGATGAAGCAGGAAGCGTCATGGCGCGAGCCACGACAGGTCTCTCCCCTAGGAGAGAGACCGAGGTCAATCGGTGATCGTGCCTCTCAAGTAGCCGGCTGCGTGACGGGCCCGATCGAGGACGTCGTCCAGGTCGTCGCCGTAGGTGTTGACGTGGCCCACCTTGCGGCCGGGCTTCACGTCCTTGCCGTACATGTGGATCTTCAGCTGGGGGTCCCGGGCCATGCAGTGCAGGTACGCGGAGTACATGTCCGGGTAGTCGCCGCCGAGCACGTTACACATGACCGTCCATGTGCTCCGGGCGCGCGGATCGCCGAGCGGGAGGTCGAGGACCGCGCGGACGTGGTTCGCGAACTGGCTGGTGATCGCGCCGTCCTGGGTCCAGTGACCGGAGTTGTGCGGGCGCATCGCGAGTTCGTTGACGAGGATGCGGCCGTCGCGGGTCTGGAACAGTTCGACGGCGAGGTGGCCGACGACACCGAGTTCCTTCGCGATGCGCAGCGCCATCTCCTCGGCGCGCAGCGCGAGGGACTCGTCCAGGTCGGGGGCGGGCGCGATGACCGTGTCGCAGACGCCGCCCACCTGCTGGGACTCGACGACCGGGTAGGCGACGGCCTGGCCGTGCGGTGAACGTACGACGTTCGCCGCCAGCTCCCGTACGAAGTCGACCTTCTCCTCGGCGAGGACGGGGACGCCGGCGCGGAACGGGTCGGCGGCCTCCTCCGCGGAGTCGACGACCCAGACGCCCTTGCCGTCGTAGCCGCCGCGGACAGTCTTGAGGACGACCGGGAAGCCGTCCCCCTCGGCCGCGAACGCGACGACGTCCGCCGGGTCGCTCACGAGCCGGTGCCGCGGGCACGGCACGCCGATCTCGACGAGCTTGGCCCGCATCACGCCCTTGTCCTGGGCGTGCACGAGCGCGTCCGGGCCGGGGCGCACGGGGATGCCGTCCGCCTCCAGAGCGCGCAGATGCTCGGTGGGTACGTGTTCGTGATCGAAGGTGATCACATCGCACCCCCGCGCGAAGTCACGCAGCGTGTCGAGGTCGCGGTAGTCGCCGATGACGACATCGCCGACGACCTGCGCCGCGGACTCCTGGGGGGTGTCACTGAGGAGCTTGAATTTGATGCCGAGCGGGATGCCCGCCTCGTGTGTCATACGAGCGAGCTGCCCCCCGCCGACCATGCCGACTACCGGGAACGTCACTCCCCCAGGGTATCGGTCACGCCACGGCGGCCTGATTTCCGTACCTCTTACCGTTCTTTTCCGGGTCTCTTCCCGACCTGTGAGCGGCTTCACGGGCGCCGGGGGAAAGCGGTGGTTAGCATGGCTGGGTCCAGAATCCGAGAAGACGGGGGCCTGCACAACCATGGAACGTGGTTCCGAAGGGCCTTTGAAACGGCTCGCCCGCGAGGTCGCCAAGTTCGGCGCGGTGGGCGTGGTGGGCACCGTGGTGAACTTCGCGGTCTCCAACCTGCTGTGGCATCTGACCAGCCTCCAGGCCGTGCGCGCCAACGTGATCGCGACGATCGTCGCCATCGCGTGCAACTACGTCGGCTTCCGGTACTTCACCTACCGTGACCGCGACAAGACCGCCCGTACCAAGGAACTCAGCCTGTTCCTGGCGTTCAGCCTCGTCGGCCTGGTGATCGAGAACGGCATCCTGTTCGCGGCGATCTACGGCTTCGGCTGGGACAGCTCGCTCCAGCGCAACGTCTTCAAGGTGCTCGGCATCGGCATCGCGACGCTGTTCCGCTTCTGGTCGTACCGCAGCTGGGTGTTCAAGGCGCTGCCGGTGGAGGACGAGGCGGAGTCATCCGGGGAACCGGCCGCATCCGGAGAAACGGTGGCGAAGGCGGAGGCCTTCATCGAGCCCCAGCGTGAGCCGCTCCCCCGCCCCAAGCAGCACGTGAGCTGAATCACCCGCTCCCTCCGGCCCTCAGCGGACCGTGGGCTCCTCTTCCTCCACGGCCGGCCGCTTCGTCGGCGGCGTACGCGACAGGAAGAGGCCGAACACCGGCGGCTGCAACTGAAGCATTTCCAGCCGCCCGCCGTCCGCCTCCGCGAGGTCCCGCGCGACCGCCAGCCCGATCCCCGTCGAGTTGCGGCCACTGATCGTGCGCTCGAAGATCCGGGCGCCGAGGTCGGTGGGAACACCGGGCCCCTCGTCCGTGACCTCTACGACGGCCTGGTTGCCGGTGACGCGGGTGCGCAGGGCGACCGTGCCGCCGCCGTGCATCAGGGAGTTCTCGATCAGCGCGGCCAGCACCTGCGCTACGGCGCCCGGGGTGCCGACGGCCTGGAGATGCCGCTTTCCGGAGCTGACGATCGCGCGCCCCCCACTGCGGTAGGCGGGGCGCCACTCGGCGAGCTGCTGCTGGATGACCTCGTCGAGGTCGAAGGAGACGGCGGATCCGGTACGCGGGTCACGCGCGTTCGTCAGCAGCCGCTCCACGACGTCCGTGAGCCGCTCGACCTGCGTCAGCGCGATGGTCGCCTCCTCCTTCACCGTGTCCGGGTCGTCGGTGAGGGTGATCTCCTCCAGCCGCATGGACAGCGCGGTCAGCGGCGTACGCAGCTGGTGCGAGGCGTCGGCGGCGAGCCTGCGCTCGGCGGTGAGCATGCGGGCGATGCGCTCGGCGGAGGAGTCGAGGACGTCGGCGACCCGGTCCAGCTCCGGCACGCTGTACCGCTTGTGCCGGGGCCGCGGGTCACCGGAACCGAGCCGCTCGGCGGTCTCCGCGAGGTCGGTGAGCGGCGAGGCGAGCCGGTTGGCCTGCCGTACGGCGAGCAGCACGGCGGCGACCACGGCGAGCAGGGCGACGGCGCCGATGATCAGCAGCGTCCGCCCCACCTCACGGGTGACGGTCGAGCGCGGCTCCTCCACGGTGACCGTCTCGCCCTCCTCGCCCTTGGCGGTGGAGCGGATGACATCACCGGCCGGCTTGGTGCCGACCTCGATCACCGGGTCGCCCGGGATGCGAATCACGGCGTAGCGGTCCTCCGTGACCTGCGTACGCAGCACCTCGGAGTCGACGATCTCCGCGCCCAGTATCCGGCTGTCCACGATGCTGGCCAGCCGCAGCGCCTCGGAATCCACACGTTCCTGGGCGCTGTTGCTGATGGTCCGCGTCTCCACGATGACAAGAGACACGCCAAAGACAGCGATGACCACGAGCACCACAGCGAGCGTGGACTGAATAAGACGACGACGCACGGGCCCCTCCGGGCGGTGACTTTTTGAGTACCGGTGTGGGCAGCGCCTTTAGGGGCGCGGGGAACTGCGCGACCAGCCACACGAAGCCAGCACCCGCGCACCCACCCAAGCCACCACGGCGATGTCGCGCGTAGACCGACCTAGCTCTTTTCGAACCGGAACCCGACACCCCGCACCGTGGCGATGTACCGAGGGTTGGCCGCATCGTCACCGAGCTTCTTCCGCAGCCAGGAGATGTGCATGTCGAGGGTCTTGGTGGACGACCACCACGTCGTGTCCCACACCTCGCGCATCAACTGGTCCCGGGTGACGACCCGCCCGGCATCCCGCACAAGAACCCGCAGCAGGTCGAACTCCTTGGCGGTGAGCTGGAGTTCCTCGTCGCCCATCCACGCACGGTGGGACTCGACGTCGATACGGACGCCGTGCGTGGCGGGCGGCTGCGCGGGCTCGGCCGCGCCGCGCCGGAGCAGGGCCCGGACGCGGGCGAGCAGTTCGGCGAGCCGGAAGGGTTTGGTGACGTAGTCGTCGGCGCCCGCGTCGAGGCCGACGACGGTGTCCACCTCGTCGGCGCGCGCGGTCAGGATGAGGATCGGGACGGTGTGGCCCTCGGCGCGCAGTCGGCGGGCCACTTCGAGGCCGTCCATGCCGGGCAGGCCCAGGTCCAGGACACACAGGTCGATGCCGCCCTGGATGCCGGCGTCGAGCGCTGTCGGTCCGTCCTCGCGCACCTCGACCTCGTAACCTTCCCGTCGCAAAGCGCGGGCCAGCGGCTCCGAAATGGACGCGTCGTCCTCGGCGAGCAGTACACGGGTCATGAGGTGATGGTAGTCCGCCTCGGACAGCGGTCGAGGTGTGATCGCCACGAGTGATTCTTACCTTGGGGCAAGTCGGATTCGCTCGCGTGGAGAATCCGGTCCGAACCTGCGCCTGTGGGATGCCATCCTTGTAAACACCTTGGAAAGGTCGGTCGCGGTTCCACTTCTTCCTGTGATCGATGTCTCAAGTCCTTCCATATCCGGCAGTGTCCTGCCGTATGGTGACTGGACCGCCTGTAGTGACACTGGGGCCTTTGGCGAGCATTCACAGCTGAAGGTCCCTTTTGTGTGCGGCCCACCCGACCAGCAAGGATCGACCATGGCGTCCAGCCTGACGAAGGACTCGGTGACTCCGGGCACCCCCGGTTCCGAGAAGA
The DNA here is from genome assembly GCF_048158785.1 of Streptomyces colwelliae. Lineage (NCBI taxonomy): Bacteria > Bacillati > Actinomycetota > Actinomycetes > Kitasatosporales > Streptomycetaceae > Streptomyces > Streptomyces colwelliae. Next base: position 11,318 of record NZ_JBLTJC010000213.1, read on the forward strand.
CCTTCTTCGGCCACCCCCGCGGACTGGCCACGCTCTTCATGACCGAGATGTGGGAGCGATTCTCCTACTACGGCATGAGGGCCCTGCTTCCCCTGTACCTGGTCGCCCCCGGCGGCCTGCACCTGAGCGCGGCCACCGCTACCGCGATCTACTCGGTGTACCTGTCCCTCGTGTACCTGCTCGCCCTGCCCGGCGGCTGGTTCGCGGACCGGGTCCTCGGCCCCCGTAAAACGGTCGCGGTCGCGGGCGTGATCATCATGCTCGGCCACCTCACCCTGGCCCTGCCGTCCTCGGGCACGTTCTTCGCGGGCCTGGGCCTGGTGGCGATCGGCTCGGGTCTCCTGAAGGCCAACATCTCCACGATGGTCGGCCACCTCTACGAGGGCCCGGACGACCCGCGGCGCGACGGCGGCTTCACGCTCTTCTACATCGGCATCAACGTCGGCGCCTTCGCCGCGCCGCTGGTCATCGGCACCGTCGGTGAGAACGTCAACTGGCACCTCGGCTTCGCGCTCGCCGCGGTCGGCATGGCCATCGGCCTCGCCCAGTACCTGCTCGGCACGCGCCACCTCAGCTCCCGCTCGGACGTCGTCCCCACGCCGCTGTCCGCCGAGGAGAAGGCCGCCACCCTGCGCAAGTCCGCGCTGTGGGCCGCCGTCGCCGTCGTCTTCTACGCGATCGTCGGCTTCTCCGGCCACTACACGCTGAACTGGCTGCTGGTCCCGATCACGGTCGCCGGCCTGCTCATCCCCGTCCTGGTCATCGCCCGCATCAAGCGCGACAAGACCCTCGACCGGGCCGACCAGTCGAAGATGTCCGCGTACATCTGGTTCTTCATCGCCGCGGCCGTCTTCTGGATGATCTACGACCAGGGCGGCTCGACGGTGTCCCTGTTCGCCAACTCCTCGGCGAAGAACACCGTGTTCGGCTGGGAGTTCCCGGTCTCCTGGTACCAGTCGGTCAACCCGGTCCTCATCATGGCCCTGGCCCCGGTGTTCGCCTGGGCCTGGCTGGCCCTGGCCCGCCGCGGCAAGGAGCCCAGCACGGCGACCAAGTTCGCGATGGGCCTGGTCCTGATCGGCGCGTCCTTCTTCCTCTTCCTGGCCCCGCTCGCGATCGCCGACGGCGGTCACAAGGCGGCGGCGATGTGGCTCGTGGCGATCTACTTCGTCCAGACGGTCGGCGAGTTGACCCTCTCCCCCGTCGGCCTGTCCGTCACCACGAAGATGGCCCCCGCGAAGTACGCCTCCCAGATGATGGGCGTCTGGTTCCTCGCGGTCACGGCAGGCGACGCCACGACAGGCCTCCTGTCCATCGCCGGAGTCGACCTGAACAAGACGGGCATCGTCGCCCTCCAAGCCGTCCTCGCGGTCCTGGCGGGCGCGGCGGTATGGATGTACCGCAAGAAGGTCAGGCAACTCATGGGGAACGTGCACTGACGTACGTCCTGAGCTGTACGAGGGGCCACCGCATCCGGTCTACGGAGACGGTGGCCCCTCTGCGTGAGTTGGGCGCTTTTCAGCCAACCTGCGTATTGATTGAGCGGATTGACCATATTGCGGCGTTCGCCGTCTGGCCGCGTCCGCCCCGTGCCGCCAAGATGCCCGCCATACCGGCGAAGGGGGACGAGCGGTATGGGAATCATGTGGGGTGCGCGGGCTCGGAGCGGAGAGCCCGCCGACGGGGAAGACGGGGAACAGGGGCCCGGTGTGCCCGTTCAGCCAGGGCCACCCGTGTTCGAGTCCGATCGCTCCGGCCCCGTGAACCCCACGGCATCGGAGGCGACGCGCTTCCTCTGCCAGGCTCTCTACGCGCGACCGGACCGCGTAGGCGACGCGAAGGCCCGCTGGCGGGCGGCCCGGGGCAAGGCGGGCAAGCCCGACAAGCCGCGCCGCAGCACGAGACGCCGTATCTATCTCGAAGGCAGCGACAAATGTCCTCCTCTGGGCGAGCCGATGGCGCAGTGGGCCGTCGACCATGTGCTGCGCGGTCCCACCCTGCCTGTGCCGTCGCACGGTTTCGACCTCGTACCCGTCCTCACGCACAGCCTCCGGGTACGCCGGCGCCGCTGGCTGCGCCGGGGATTCGTGTTCCTCGGGCTGGCCTGGGCGGCATACCTCGCCCCCCTGGCGGCGGGGGTCTGGGGCGTCGCCATGGCGGCCGCTCTTCTCGTGACGCAGCACGCCGCGCGCACGGCGGAACGACGAGGGCTGCCCCGTCCGACACGATCTCCTCGCCTGGCCTACGGGCTGCTGGCCGCGCCGCTGGTCCTGACGGTGCTGCCGCTCCAGGCGGCGGGCCTCGGGTCCGGACGCCTGCGGGTCATGCTCCTGCTCCTCCCGCTCGCCGCCCTGGTCACGGTCACCTTCGTCTGCGCGATGGACCGGCTCGCCGCGCGGGCGGCCCTGACCGAGCTCCGCCACGACACGGTCACCGCGTACCGGCTTCGCTGGATCGCGCCCAGGACCGCCGCCCGGCTGAAGGACATCGGCGCCTACCAGACCCGGCGGGAACTGCCGTACGACACGGAGGAACACTTCGTCGGCGCGGGCCGCGACGCGTGGTTCCCGGCCCGTATCAACATCCCGCTCCAGCCCAAGGATCCCGACGAGCGGCTGAACGAATTCGGCGAGGAGGAACTGCTTCAGCGCGTCGGTGCGGCCCTGAACGAACTCGGCCGCAATGCCAGGGACATCACCGACCGGTTGCCGGGATTCTCCGAGATGCGCGTCGTAGGGCTTCCGGCCCATCTGTGGCTGCAACGCAGCAAGACGGCCGAGGTGGACTTCCCCGTACTGCGCGGCCGGGGCCGCAGGTCACCCTCCAGCCTGCCGAACCGGGGCTACCTGCGGGCCCAGTGCGTGAGCTGGTCGGGACAATTAGTGGTGAGCGTCTTCGTGCACGCGGCTCTGGAGGCGCGTGAACTGCGCCTGACCGTGCGCCCGCACGTCATGACGCCGCTGTTCAACGAGCTGCGTCTGGCGGGGAATCCGGCGGCCCGGCACGGGCTGCGGCTCCTGGGCTGGGTGACGGCCCAGGGCTTTCTCGACACTGTGCTGGGGACGACCGCGCTGTGGCGGGTGGCCGGCCGCCTCGACGAGCGCGCCGAGGAACGCGCGGAGGAGATGGACCCCGTGAGCCTGCGGGACCGTTTCTCGGTCGAGGAGGCCACCGACATGCATCAGAGCGACGACGCCGGCCGACACGTCGTGCTGATCCAGACCTGCGTGTTCCGGACGGTCGAGACCTACCTGGAGGACATGGGGATCGACACGGCCGCCTACAGACAGCAGGTGGCCTCGGTGGTCAGCAACGTCCAGATCTACGGCGACAACAGCGCCCCGATCCAGAGCTTCGCGGGTTTCGACACCCGGCACGTGAACCAGACGGTCAAGGACTCCAACGGAAAGGGAGGAACGTGATGACGGGGAACAGCGACGGTGGAGGCAAGGGACCCGGAGTCAGCGCCAGCGTCAGCGTCGGCGGCAACAATTCGGGGGCGATCAACAACCTGGCCGCTCAGCGCGCCTCGCACATCAAGCAGTCGGCGGAGACCCACAGCACCGACGAGACCCCCGACCCGCAGAAGCTCCTGGCCTTGTTCCGGGACGAGTTGGACCGGAACAAGGCCAAGCTGCCGAACCACGCCACGCTGAGCGCGACCGCCGATGAGGCGGCCGGGGAACTGGAGGCCTCCGAGCCCGAACCCGGCAACCTGGAGCGCATCAGGGCGACCCTGGCCGCCGCGGTGACCGGCACGGTGGTTCAGAAGGCCGGAGAGGCCCTGGCCCACGCCATCGGCGGCCTGCTGAGCTGACGCGTCGAGGTCAACGCAGCCGCCTCCGCCCCGGCATGAACGTGAACACCGCCACGCCCAGCAGGATCGCAGTACCGGAGACCAGGCCGAGTGCCTTCAGGCCGCCGTGGCTGTTCGAGCCGGTCTCCGCCAAGCCACCCGAGGTGGATGTCGACGCTGACGTACCGCCCGATGTCGAGGAACCGCCTGACGCGCCGCTCGCCTGTTCCGTCGTGTCCAGGGTCAGCGAGACCTCGGACTTCGTGGGCGTGCAAGTCGTCGTCGTGCCAAGGGCGTTGACTGTCAGGACGCCGGGGGACAGTGTCGACGTACCGCTCGCGCCCGGTTTGTATGTGCCTGTCAGGTCCGGGATCTCGATCGGGTCGCCGGACTTGATGGCGGCGGAGTTGGTTGGGCCTTCGACGTGGACCGTGCCCTTGTCGGCTCCGCCCAGGACTACTTCCATCGACGGTTTCACCGAGTCCGCCGGGATATCCGCCGGGCTGTCCATCACCGACCCGTTGAACTTCACGGTGAGGTCGTAACTCCCGCCGTCCTTCGTGGCGTTGATCTGCACGGGCGAGGTCGCGTTCTTGTCACCGATCGGCGTCTTGCACGCGTACGGGACGGAGACCTCCTTGCCGGTGAAGTCCGTCTGGCCGGTCCCGGTGCCGTCGCTGGCGCTCGCCGATGTCGAATCACTGGGCGACGCGGACTCCGAGGCTGATTCCGATGCCGATGCGGAGGACGACGTCGAGCCCGATGGAGTGGGGGACGTGCTCGATGAACTGCCGCCTCCCGCCGTCACGTTGATCGTCGCCGAAGGCGAGACCGTCGCCGTCGGTGCGCACTTGGTGTCCGTCGAGAACGCGTTGACCGTGTACGCGTCCGGTGTCAGCGTCACCGACCCCGCCGTCGTCAGCTTCAACGAGCCCTTCATGTCGGACAGGGTCATCGCCGCACCCTTGGGAATCGCCGGGTTCTCGCGCGGGCCCAGCATCGCGATGTCGGCGGTCTGCGCGCCTTTGGCCTTCAAAGTGCCGGACGGCTGGACCGAGTTGGCGGGCAGGTCGATGATGTCGGGGTTCTTGGACGCGGCCTGGGTGAACTTCCAGACGACGTCGACCGTGTCGCCCACCTTCGCCGTCGCGGGCGCGGTGATCTCGACCTTGGTGGTGCCGTCGACCGGGTCGATGCCGGCGGGCGGCACGCAGTGGGTGGCGTAGGACACCTCGGCGGCCTGCGCGGTCCCGGCGGTCAGGCCGAGCGCGAGGCCCGCACCGCCGAGGACCAGCGCGAACGTGGCCGCGCCCGCTCTCCGTACACCGCCTCCGCCGGCCGGTATGACTCTCCTTCGCTTGCTCACGTAAGTCCCTTCGTTGTGGGAGTCGTCGGACTCGTCGGGCTGTCGTCGTGCGGTGCGGAGAGTCGACCGGCCGCCGTGCCCGGATCCGAGTCCGGGGTGAACCACGGCAGGGTCGAGGTCGTAGGGGCGGTCGCGGCTGCTTCCTGGGAAGCGGCCGCCTTCCCGCCGAACTTCGGCATGCGCAGGGTGACTTGGGTGGGCAGGTGCAGCGCCGCCCGGTGCCGGGGCGGGCCCGTGCTGCGGCCCGCCTTGCGTGGTCGTAGCCGGTCCACCACGGCCATCCCGATGCGGAACACCGCCGCCGGTACGACCACGCAGACCAGGATCCAGAACAGGGTCACGCCCCAGGGACGGCCGACGCCCCACGGCTGTTCGGCGAGCACCCGACCGCCGTACTTCATCGAGACGGTGTAGTCGCCGTGCGCCCCGGCCGAGAGTTCGACCGGGAGTTTGATCTCCGCCTTCCCGCCGGGCGCGATCGTGCCGCTGAACTGCTGGTCGTCCCACTGCGGCGCGAACACCCCGTGGGAGGTGCCGACTTGGAACACGGGGTTCTTGACGGCGGACGAGCCGGCGTTGCCGACGGTGAAGACCAGCGTGCGGGACGGCGGCGCCCCGAACCACGTCAGCAGCCCGCTCGAACCGTCCAGCCGGGGGTCGGAGAGGACCGACAGCCGTCCGGTCGACGGCTCCGCGGGAAGTGGTTCGACCGCGTGACCCGCCACCTGGAAGACCGCGTCCGCCGACTCGCCCGCCCCCGTCACCGTCGCCACATGCACCACACACGGGCACGGCACCGGCGGTTCGGACACCGGCAGCTTCTTGCTGAAGATGCCCTTGGCGTCCGTCGTGACGGCTCTGCCGTCCGCGTTCGCACAGGAGTTGGTGCCGCCGATGACCCCGCGCGCGGGCGTCGCCTGACCGCAGATCAGCACCATCAGCAGGGCGTTCGCCCGCCAGCCGCTCCCGGAGACGGTGATCGAACCGCCCGTTCCCGCCTGCGACTTGGAGAGCTTCACACTCGGCCCGGCCGCCGCCGCGGCGGACGTCGCTCCCGCCAACGGCAGCAGAAGCAGCGCGAGTACCGCCACCAGCGCCGGAATCCGCACCTTGCCGCTCACATCACCGCTCCCGTCAACTCGGTCTGTGTGTACGGGTGTTCGGCCGCCTCGTCGCCTTCGTCCGTACGACGCTGACGACGTCGTAGGCGTACGAGAAGCAGCGCGGCTCCGGCCGTCAGCGCACCCCCGATCCCCGCCACCGCTCCCCACGGCACGAACCGCGCCGACGCGTCCGCCGTGTCGTGGGCGCCGCCCGTCGCCGTGACCGTGAGGCGTAGGTCGACCGCCGAACCGTCCGACGCGGTGACGCCGACCAGTTCTCCGGTGGCGTTCTCGACCTTGCGGGCGCGCTCGCCGTCGGCCATCTGCCGGAAACGGCCGATCAGTTCGGCCCACTGTGCGAGCC
>NZ_JBLTJC010000214.1:0-17917 GCF_048158785.1 Streptomyces colwelliae
ACCCACCCCCGCGCCCGCCTCGCCGCGGCCGCCGTCGCCGCGCTCACCGTCGGCGGAACCACCCTCGCGCTCACCGAGATCCCGGCCACCGCCGCAAGCGTCGCCGCGGGCGCGACGAAGGGCCACGACGTCTCCTCGCACCAGAAGAGCGTCAACTGGCCGAGCGCGAAGGCGAAGGGCGCCACGTTCGTCTACGTCAAGGCGACCGAGTCGACCACCTACCGCAACCCGTACTTCAGCCGGCAGTACGACGGCGCCCGCAAGGCCGGCATCATCCGCGGCGCCTACCACTTCGCCCTGCCGGACAGGTCGTCGGGCGCGAGCCAGGCCGTGTACTTCGTGGCGCACGGCGGCGACTGGAACGCGGACGGCTGGACGCTGCCGCCCGCGCTGGACATCGAATACAACCCGTACGACAAGAAGCACGGCTGCTACGGCCTGAGCAAGGCCAGGATGGTCAGCTGGATCAAGGCCTTCAGCGCCGAGGTGAAGCGGGAGACCGGCCGCCGCCCGGTGATCTACACCACCACCTTGTGGTGGAAGACCTGCACGGGCGACAACAGCTCCCTAGCCTCGACACACGCTCTGTGGATCGCCCGCCACAACGCGGCGGACGCGGGCTCGCTGCCCGCCGGATGGTCGTACTGGACCTTCTGGCAGTACGACAACAGCGGGAGCCTGCCGGGTGACCAGAATCTCTTCAACGGGACGGTGAGCCAGCTGCGGAAGTTCGCCCGCGGTTACTAGGCAATCCGGCCACCACAGAGACCCTCTCAGTTCATCTTCCGTTCACCCAAGTTTCCTACGGTCAACGCACCAATGACCTCGAACGATTGCCTGGGTAAATGGAAAGCTTCTCGCTGATCCTCGCGATTGTGGTGATCACCGCACTCGCGTTCGATTTCACGAACGGTTTCCACGACACCGCCAACGCGATGGCCACCACCATCTCGACCGGCGCACTCAAGCCCAAGGTCGCGGTGGCCATGTCGGCCACCCTCAACCTGGTGGGCGCTTTTCTCTCCGTGGAGGTCGCCAACACGATCTCCAAGGGTCTCGTCGATGAGAGCGGCATCCGTCCCGAGGTCATTTTCGCCGCCCTCGTCGGCGCGATCCTCTGGAACCTGGTGACCTGGCTCGTCGGTCTCCCGTCCAGTTCCTCGCACGCCCTGATGGGCGGTCTGATCGGCGCCACCATCGCCTCGGCCGGTACCGGCGCGGTCCACGGCGACGTCCTCGTCACCAAGGTGCTGCTGCCGGCGATCGCCGCCCCGATCGTCGCGGGCCTCGCGGCGATGCTCGCCACCCGCTTCTCGTACGCCCTGAGCCGGAACGCGAACGGCAAGGCCGCCGACAAGGGCTTCCGCGTCGGCCAGATCGCCTCCGCCGGGCTGGTCTCGCTGGCCCACGGCACGAACGACGCGCAGAAGACGATGGGCATCATCACCCTCGCCCTGGTCGCCGGCGGCTCCATCGCCCCCGACTCGGACCCGCCCACCTGGGTCATCCTCTCCGCGGGTCTCGCCATCGCGATGGGCACGTACATCGGCGGCTGGCGCATCATCCGCACGATGGGCAAGGGCCTGACCGACCTCCGTCCGCAGCAGGGCTTCGCCGCCCAGACCAGCGCGGCCGCGGTCATCCTGGCCTCCTCGCACATCGGCTTCTCGCTCTCCACCACGCACGCCGTCTCCGGCTCCGTGATGGGTGCGGGTCTCGGCCGCAAGGGCGGTGTCGTCCGCTGGTCGACCGCCACCCGGATGTTCATCGCCTGGGGTCTGACGCTGCCGGCCGCCGCGCTGGTCGGCGCGCTCGCCGAGTCCGTGACCGACCTCGGCGACTGGGGCACCGCGCTGGTGGCCGTCTTCCTGGTCGCGTCCAGCACCGCCATCTGGCTGCTCTCCCGCCGCCAGGTCGTCGACGCCTCGAACGTCAACGAGGTCGACGAACCGGCCGGCGTGGTGACCACCGCGATCGCCGCCGTGACCCCGCCGCCCCCGTCGGTCGCCCTCTCCGAAGGCCTCACGGCGACGATCCTCTCGCCCCCCGTGAACCCGGCCCCCATCGCGAAGTCCGACCCGGCGACCCCGCCGGCCGCCGCCGTCTGAAGCCCGCGCCCCGGACACGAAGGAACGAATCAGCATGCACATCGACTGGGCAGCCCTCGGCTCCGTCTTCGGCGTCAGCCTCGGGGCCACCGTCGCCCTCGTGGCGGTCTTCACCCTCGGCATCGTCGGCCTCTCCCGCCGCGAACAGGCCACCGCCCAGGGCGATTCCGCGCCCCTCGCCCTGACCGGCGCGTACGCCTGCTTCGCGGCCTGCGCGGCGGCGGTGGCGTACGGGATCTATCTGATCGTGGCCTGACGCCCTAACCTGACGCGTTCACCGGGCAAGTCCGGATCTTGATGTCCGAACGCAGAAGTGCTCCCTGAGCTGTGATGATCCGACTTGTCGAAGATCGAAGCATCGCGGCTGGGAGCACTTGCCACGTGAACTCCACAACGTCTCGTTCGAGGCTGTCTAATGCGCTCGGGGTTTGACGGAGCCGGGATGCTGGACACTTGTTGGTCCAGAACCTTGGAGGGCTCCGTGTCACGCAGCTATCCGCCTGAGTTCCGTCGCAAGGTTCCTCGACCTCGTTGCTACGGGACGCCTGGCCGGCACGTTGTCCATCCCGCGACCGACTACCGCCGGAGGAGACCGTCAGTTGGTGGCCAGAAGGTGCTCCAGCCAGTTGCGGCGTGCCGCGACAGCGGCCTTACTGATCCGCGCTTCGGGGGCTTTCCGGTCGAAACCGTGGATTCCGCCGGGCCACACGTGCAGCTCGGCTTCGCCGCCGGCCTGCCAGATCCGGTCGGCGTAGGCGAGGATCTCATCGCGCAGGCACTCGGCGGAGCCGACGTCGAGGAATGTGGGCGGCAGGCCGGCCAGGTCAGTGGCGCGGGCCGGCGCAGCGTACTGCGGCACGTCAGCTCCTCCCTGGACGTCGCCGAGCAGCGAGCTCCAGGCGAACCCGTTGCGGCTGCGGTCGAAGAGTTCGACGTCGTCCATCTGCAGGGCCGAGGCGCTGTCGTTGCGGTCGTCGAGCATCGGGGCAATCAGCAGCTGGCCGAGCAGGCGGGGGCCGCCCTTGTCGCGCACGGTCAAAGCGAGCGCGGCGCTGAGGGCGCCGCCGGCGCTGAAGCCCGTGACGACGATGCGCTCCGAGTCGATGCCGAGCTCGTCCGCGTGGTCGGTGACCCACAGTAGACCGGCGTAAGCGTCGTTGATCTGGGCGGGGTAGGGGTGCTCGGGCGCGAGCCGGTAGCCGACCGAGATCAGCGTGGCCCCGAACCGCTCGGCCGTCTCAAGTATCTGGTCGAGCCCGGTGCGGTGATCGCTACCGTAGAAGCCGCCGCCGTGTATGAAGTAGAGCGCCGGCCGCGATGCGGGCGCGCCGGAGGGTGTGCACACTAGCAGCGGGATCTCGGGGGCGCCGTCCCGGCCGGGCACCGAAGGCTGGAAGACGGTGAAGCGCCCGCCATGGCTGAGGTCCTCGAGCGCCGCCACTGCGGCGTCGGCCTCCGCGCGGATCACCGACAACTTCTCGAGGCTCATCGGCGCCAAGTTCGGTTCCTCCGCCAGGTAGGCGTCATAAGCGACCTGAAGTTCGGCATCGAGAGGAACGGGAACGGCGGGCACGGTCTTTCCAAGTTCAAGATCCATGCGCGCACGCTAGCGCCCCTGCTCCTTTCGCATCATCCGGTTATCAACACCTTGCCGATCGCGCAGCAGGGCCGGGCGGATCAGCGGCGTGGGTCAGGCGTGGGCCTGATCGATCTCGACCAGTCTCACCGAGCAAGTCCCGATCTTGATACCGGAATGCAGAAGTGCGCCCTGAGCTGCGATGATCCGAATTGTCGAGGATCAAAGCGCCGCAGCCGGGAGCAGTTTCACGTGAGCTCTACAACGTCTCGTTCGAGGCTGTCCGTAACGTCCGACGGGCGAGGTGTCGTCTCGCATGCCGGGGCCCGGCTGCTGGCCGATCTAGCGGAGGTGACCGCGCTGACCAGTGCCTTCGGTGACGCGCTGGCCGCAGGACGACAGCGCACCGGCGGCCACGATCCGGGCCAGGTGATCACGGACATGGCGGTGATGCTCGCCGATGGTGGCGAGACCATCTCGGATCTCGCCGTGCTGCGGGACCAGGCCGAGCTGTTCGGGCCGGTGGCCTCCCCGGCCACGGCATGGCGGGTGCTGAACCGAATCGACGAGGCGGCCCTGGGCCGGATGCGGGCGGCCAGAGCTGCGGCCCGCGAGATCGCCTGGGCGCAGCATGCCGACACCCATGAGAAGTTCCCGCAGGCCAAAGCCGCTGGGCGGGTGATACCGGGGCTGGTGGTGGACATCGACGCCACCATCGTGATCTGTCACTCGGAGAAGGAGCAGGCGACACCGACTTGGAAGAAGACCTTCGGCTATCACCCGATCCTGGCCTTCCTGGACAACACCGGCGAGGGGTTGGCCGGGATCCTGCGCCCCGGGCGGGCTGGGTCAAACACCGCCGCCGACCACATCACCGTCCTGGACCACGCGCTTGCCCAGATCCCCGACGACCGGCGGTATGGGGTCCCAATCCTGGTCCGCACCGACACCGCCGGCTGCACCAAAGCGTTCCTGGCACACATCAGGGCACTGCGCGCCGACGGGGTCGACGCCCGGTTCTCCGTCGGCGCCCCCATCGACGCCGAGGTCCGTGACGCCATCAGCGCGCTGCCGGCCTCCGCGTGGTCGACAGCGATTGACGCTGACGACGAACCCCGTGACGGCGCGCAGGTCGCCGAGTTGACCGGTCTGCTCGACGCCGCCGGGTTTCCCGAAGGCACCCGGTTCATCGTGCGGCGAGAACGCCCGCACCCCGGCGCTGCCCTGGATCTGTTCGACACCGTCGAAGGCTTCCGACACCAGCTCATCGCCACCGACAGCCCTCCCAGCACCGGACCTCTGGCCTTCATCGACGCCCGCCACCGCGCCCACGCCCGCGTCGAGGACCGCATCCGGTGCGGCAAGGACACCGGGTTCGGCCGCTTCCCGTCGCGCCAGGCGAACATCAACGCCGCCTGGCTGGAACTCGCCCTAGCCGGCATCGACCTCATCGCCTGGACCCAAATCCTGCTCCTTGATGGCGAACTGGCCAAGGCCGAGCCCAAGCGACTGCGCTACCGACTGTTGCACACCGCCGCTCGCATCACCCGCGGCGGCAGACGGACCTGGCTGCGGATCGCCGAACACTGGCCCTGGGCCCGGGACCTCGTCACCGCCTTCGCCCGCCTGGCCGCGCTGCCCCGTCCGGCCATCTGCTGACCAGCCGCTTCACGATGCCGCCCGACCACGACCCCGAGGACTCCTGGAGCACCCGGCCACCGCGCCGGGCCTGCCGCATGCCCGCATCACACCGTCACGACCCAGCCCACTCAGAACCCAGACTCAACCGCAACGCTCAGAGGCTTGATGAAAGACCGAGGCTAACTCCCGTAACTCCAGTAATCCCGGGAGGCCCGACCTGTGGTCGGGCCTCCCGGGATTACTGCGTTCACGCCACCCCCCGCATCGCCAGGCGGCGGACAGCCATGCTTCAACCAGCTGAAACTCGATCTGACATGTGTCATATCGGGGTGTACCCTTTTGATAGGCTCAGGATGATGCAAGCCCAGTGGACAGGCAGCACTTTGCCACACATCGATGAGCCTGTACTCACGTGACAGCAGGCCCCGCCGACTCGCAATGAGGAGCAAGGAAGAGTCATGCGCAGGGAAGTGGACCCGAGCCTGAACCGTCGCAAGCTCCGCATCGCACTGCGCCGAGCGCGTGAGGGAGCCGGTCTGTCCCGGGAAGATGCCGCGGGCCAAGTGGACTGGTCCGTGTCCAAACTCAACCGCATCGAGACAGGCACGGTCAGCGTCGCCCTGACCGATTTGCGTGCCCTCGTTCAGCTGTACCGTCTGGAAGATCCCGAGACGGTGAGCGACCTGGAGAACGCCGCCCGCAACTCCAAGGGACAGTCGTGGTGGGCGCCCTTCTCGGGCCTCTCAGCGCCACGCTTCTACGAGTACCTCGGTTTCGAGACGGCCGCCTCGTCCTTGCGTACATACCACCCGGTCGTCATTCCCGGCCTCCTGCACACCGAGGAGTACGCGGACGCTCTGGGAGCTCCCGAAATGCCCGACGCGGCCCTTCGGCGCAAGATCGTCGAGTTCCGCACCGCCCGGCAGGAGCGGGTCTTCGACGAGGAAACCGGCGTCGACAAGCTGCACTTCGTGGTGGACGAAGCGGCTCTACGGCGCAGAATCGGTGAACCCGACGTCATGCGTCGGCAGTTGCAGCACCTCAAGAACATGGCTGAGCATCCACGCGTCACCCTTCAGGTGCTGCCGTTCTCGGCCGGTGCTCTGTTGAGCACGCAGACCGCGTTCATCCTGCTCAGCTTCAAGGACGAGGAAGACCTGATCTACCTCGAGTTCTCCCAGGCCAGCTCCATCGCCACCAGGGACAACTTCGAACTCGTGGCCAATTTCCAGGACTCCTTCGAGCAGTTGCGGAATCTCGCCTACAGCGAGAACCAGGCACTCGATCTGATCGACGATGCCAAGGAAGCCTTCAGCGTGGACTGACCCGGAGCCCCACGGCTCGGGCACAGCAGGGGGAGGGTCGGCGATGCCGCTCTTCGATTGGCAAGGGCTCATGCGGCACTTCCTCGCTGCCTTGACCACTGCCGACACCCCTGGTCGGACCGCCCCCAGCGACACACACGCCACCACGCCGTCTTCCGCACCCGAGGCCCCAGCGGCACCAGACCCCCTGCAAGGGGAGCCCTCCAGCGAGACCCCCTCCACTCAGGAGGAGTGGAACCATCCCACGGTCCACGACCTGTTCGCCGTAGGCATGAAGGACAAAGGCCAGGCCGAGACGCTGGACGGCCTCCTGGATGCGGAGCACGAGCGGGTGCTCCGCACCCGAGACCAGGAGCTGAAGGGCTTCCTGGCCAAAAGTGGCTGTCTCACTCTGTGTACCGCGCTCTTCGTGGGAAGCCTGGTGATATCCATGCGCATCGCGAAGGGCATCGATCTCCACCAGATCAGGCTTTCGCCCACCATGCACGTAGCACTGGTCTCGGTGGGCAGCGCGTTCCTGACCGGGACGATCGGATGGCTCATACGCAAGCTCCGTGATCGACCGCGGCGGAGGAGCAGAACCGGGAGTCTCAACGACCGGACGGAGAACGGCGGTCGGCCCTCGCCCGGGACGCGGACCGATGACCCGCGGCAAGGCAGTGGAAGGTGACCGGCGCGAATCCCCACGCGACCCCGGCACCCGCCGCCACTACCGCCGAGGTGACGAGCCAGACGGTGAACCGCTCCTGGACTCCGTCGAAGAGAAGTGAGGTCAGGGCCCCGACAGCCGTGGCCACGGCTCCGCACACGGCGCAGTATGAGAGCAGCGCGAGCCGTTTCCGCTCGGCATTACTTCCCTTGCCCGGCGGCGGTCGTTCACTCTCGGCCCCCATTTTTGCCCCCAGCCTCTCGCGGCTCACGCTGGACGGGTTACGTCGCCCCCGGATCTGCCCGCTGCCACCGCTGTCACAAACGTGGACCACACCGTGCTGGTCACGACCATATGCGGCTGCCGACGGTTCTTGGAATCGCGCACCCATACCTCGTCTCCGGGACAGGCGACTTCGACACAGTCCCCGCTCAAACTGGTGTAGCTGCTCTTCTGCCAACGCCACGCGGACGCCCCGTCGGCCACACCGCCTCCCCCATGTCGAGCCTCAACCCATGTCACGGCACGCCCACCCGGTCGACGCACACTAGTCCCGGACAGCGAGGGCACGACAGCAAGTTGCCGGATTGGCCGCACCAGGACTCGACCGGATGAGACCTGCCCGCGGATGTTCTGTATCGCTCCCCTGCCGTTGTCTCCAATTCTACGAACCGTGCCGTCGCTGCCTAGCCTGAATCCGGACCAGTGTGCGTCTCAGCACACTCCTCCGTCCCAGGTCAACAGCAAGTTGACGCCCCTTCCAACAGCATGGTGGACTGCCGGAGCCATGTACGGCGGCAGGAGAGGAAGCCGGTGTGAATCCGGCGCGGTCCCGCCACTGTCACCGGGGTAGGTAGCCCCGGGAGCCAGGAACTCTCACCGCCGGTCTCGTCGAACCAGGGCGTGGACACCCTGAGTGAGGACATACCGCCATGCTCGGCTGCCGTTCGAGGTCCCGTACCAACGCAGTGTCCGACCCAGCGATCGGCTGACCCGATGCGTGCCGATCGCGTCTTCGCGTACGGCGCCGCCGCCGGCCTCCTCGGCGACCACCTGCTCGGCGATCCCCGCCGCGGGCATCCGGTCGCCGCGTTCGGCCGTGCCGCCGGTGCCGTGGAACGCCTGCTGTGGCGCGACCACCGAGGCTGGGGCGCCCTGCACACCGCTGTGTGCGTCGGTGGCACCATCACCCTCGCCGCCGCGGCCACTTCGGCCCTACGACCGTCCCGTACGGCCTCTGCCGCGCTCACCGCCGCCGCCACCTGGGCCGTCGTCGGCGGGACCTCCCTCGCGCGCGAGGCCGGGGTCGTCGGGCGCGCGCTGGAGGCCGGGGACATCGATGCCGCACGGGCGCGCCTGCCGCACCTCTGCGGACGGGACCCGCAGTCCCTCGACGCCGACGGGATCGCCCGGGCCGTCGTCGAGTCCGTCGCCGAGAACACGTCCGACGCGGTCGTCGGCGCCCTGGTCTGGGGCGGCATCGCGGGCGTCCCTGGCCTGCTCGGCTTCCGGGCCGTGAACACGCTCGACGCCATGGTCGGCCACAAGTCGGCCAAGTACCGCCGCTACGGCTGGGCTTCGGCCCGCCTCGACGACGTCGCCGGCTGGCCGGGCGCCCGCCTCACCGCCGCCCTCGCGACCGTCGCGGGCGGCGACCCGCGCCGCGCCGCCCGCGCCTGGCGCACCGACGCCCGCAAACACCCGAGCCCCAACGCCGGGCCCGTGGAGGCCTCCTTCGCGGGAGCCCTCGGCGTACGCCTCGGCGGGACGCTCTCCTACGGCGGCCGGGTCGAGCACCGGCCCGTGCTCAACGGCGACGGACGCGCCGTCGCCGTACCGGACATCGCGCGTGCCGTACGGCTGTCCCGGCGCGTCGGTCTGCTCGCGCTCGGGGTTAGTGTCGCCGGGCGGCTCCTCGTGAAGGGAAGCAAGTCATGAGCGGCGGCGGGCTATTGGTGGCCGGGACCACCTCGGACGCCGGGAAGAGTGTCGTCACCGCCGGGATCTGCCGGTGGCTCGTGCGGCAGGGTGTGAAGGTCGCGCCGTTCAAGGCGCAGAACATGTCCCTGAATTCGTTCGTCACGCGCGAGGGCGCCGAGATCGGGCGGGCGCAGGCCATGCAGGCGCAGGCCTGCCGGATCGAGCCGACCGCGCTGATGAATCCCGTGCTGCTGAAGCCGGGCAGCGACCGGAGCAGTCAAGTCGTGCTCATGGGCAAACCCGTGGGCGAGATGAGTGCCCGTGGCTATCACGGCGGACGGCAAGAGGCCCTGCTCGGGACCGTGTTGGACTGTCTCGCCGAGTTGCGGGGCACGTATGACGCGGTGATCTGTGAGGGGGCCGGTTCGCCCGCCGAGATCAATCTGCGGCGGACCGACATCGTGAACATGGGCATCGCGCGCAATGCCGGGCTGCCCGTTCTCGTCGTCGGCGACATCGACCGCGGCGGCGTCTTCGCCTCCTTCTTCGGGACGGTCGCGCTGCTGTCGCCCGAGGACCAGGCGTTCGTCGCCGGGTTCCTCGTCAACAAGTTCCGGGGCGATGTGTCGTTGCTGGAGCCGGGGTTGGAGATGCTGCTCGGCCTCACCGGGCGGCGGACGTACGGCGTGCTGCCGTACCGGCACGGGCTCGGGATCGACGAGGAGGACGGGCTGCGCATCTCGCTGCGCGGCACCGTGCGCGAGTCCAGCACCGCGCCGCCGGTCGGCGAGGACGTGCTGCGGGTCGCCGTCTGCGCGATCCCCCTCATGTCCAACTTCACCGACGTGGACGCGCTGGCCGCCGAACCGGGCGTCGTGGTGCGGTTCGTGGACCGGCCGGAGGAACTGGCCGACGCGGACCTCGTCGTCGTCCCCGGCACCCGGGGGACGGTGAAGGCCCTGGAGTGGCTGCGGGAGCGCGGCCTCGCGGACGCCCTCGTCCGCCGGGCGGCCGAGCAACGTCCCACCCTCGGCATCTGCGGCGGCTTCCAGATCCTCGGCGAGCACATCGACGACGAGGTCGAGAGCCGGCAGGGGGCGGTCGACGGGCTCGGAGTCCTGCCGGTGCGTGTGCGGTTCGCTCGCGAGAAGACCCTCACACGGCCGGTGGGGGAAGCCCTCGGCGAGCCGGTCGAGGGATACGAGATCCATCACGGGGTCGCCCAACTGACCGGCGGGGATCGGTTCATCTCTGATGACAATGGACGCAGCTTGGACGGGTGCCGGGTCGGTCAGACCTGGGGTACCCACTGGCACGGCTCGCTGGAGTCGGACGGGTTCCGGCGGGCGTTTCTGCGCGAGGTGGCGGCCGCCGCGGGCCGCCGGTTCGTGCCGGCGCCCGACACCTCGTTCGCCGCGCTGCGCGAGGAGCAGCTCGACCGGCTCGGCGACCTCATCGAACAGCACGCGGACACGGACGCGCTCTGGCGACTCATCGAGTCCGGCGCGCCGCAAGGACTGCCTTTCATTCCACCGGGAGCGCCCGCATGAGCACAGTGTTGTTGTTGTCGACCGCCGACACGGATCTGCTGGCGGCCCGGGCCGCCGGCGCCGGGTACCGGATCGGCAACCCGAACCGGGTGGACGTCACGGCCGAGTTGCCCGCGCTCGTCGAGGGCGCGGACGTCGCCGTCGTACGACTGCTCGGCGGCAAGCGTGCCTGGGAGGACGGGCTCGCCGCGCTGAAGGCGTCCGGGATTCCGACCGTGCTGCTCGGCGGGGAGACCGTCCCCGACGCCGAGTTGATGGCCGAGTCGTCGGTGCCGGCGGGTGTGGTGGCCGAGGCGCTCAGGTATCTCGTCGAGGGCGGTCCGGAGAACCTCGCCGAACTCGCCCGGTTCCTCTCGGACACCGTGCTGCTGACGGGCGAGGGCTTCGAAGAGCCGCAGAAGATGGCCGAGTTCGGCGTCCACGGCGAGCGTGCCTTCGTCGAGGGGCGACCGACCGTCGGCGTGCTCTTCTACCGGGCGCATCACCTCAGCGGCAACACCGCCTTCGTGGACACCCTGTGCGACCAGATCGAGGCGAAGGGCGCCAACGCCCTTGCCGTGTACTGCGGTTCACTGCGCGGCGCCGACTCCGGGCTGTACGAGACCCTCGGCACGGCGGACGCGCTCATCGCCACCGTCCTCGCCGCGGGCGGTACGCATGCCTCGCAGGCCTCGGCCGGCGGTGACGAGGAGGCCTGGGACATCGGGGCGCTCGCCGACCTCAACGTGCCTGTGCTGCAAGGGCTTTGCCTTACGTCGTCCAGGGCGGCCTGGGACGAGTCCTCCGCCGCCCTCTCCCCCATGGACGCGGCGATGCAGGTCGCGATCCCGGAGTTCGACGGGCGCCTCATCACCGTCCCGTTCTCCTTCAAGGAGCAGGGCCCCGACGACGTCCCGGTCTACGTCGCCGACCCCGAACGGGCCGCGCGGGTCGCCGGAATCGCCGTACGGCACGCGAAGTTGAAGCACAAGCCGAACGCCGAGAAGAGGCTCGCGGTCGTCTTCACCGCCTATCCGACGAAGCACTCGCGGGTCGGCAACGCGGTCGGGCTGGACACGCCCGCCTCGGCGATCCGGGTGCTGGACGCGTTGCGGGACGCCGGGTACGGGGTCGACGAACACCCGGACAACGGGGACGAGTTGATCCACCGGCTCATCAACGCCGGTGGCCACGACGTGGAGTGGCTGACGGAGGAGCAGCTGGCCGCCGCGCCCGCGCGGGTGCCGCTCGCCGACTACCAGGCGTGGTTCGACAAGCTCGAACCGGACCTCAGGCAGGGCATGTTGGACGCGTGGGGCGAGCCGCCGGGCAACCTCTACGTCGACGGCGACGACATCGTGCTGGCATCCCTCCAGTTCGGAAACGTCGTGGTCATGATCCAGCCCCCGCGTGGCTTCGGCGAGAACCCGATCGCGATCTACCACGACCCCGACATGCCGCCGTCGCACCACTACATGGCCGCGTACCGCTGGCTGGACAACAGCTTCGGTGCCGACGCGATCATCCACATGGGCAAGCACGGCACCATGGAATGGCTGCCCGGCAAGGGACTTGGGCTCAGCAGCGGCTGCGCGCCCGACGCCGTACTCGGTGAACTCCCCCTGATCTACCCGTTCATCGTCAACGACCCCGGCGAGGGCACCCAGGCCAAGCGGCGCGGGCACGCCACAGTCGTCGACCACCTGGTGCCGCCGATGGCGCGTGCCGACACGTACGGCGACCTGGCGAAGCTGGAGCAACTCCTCGACGAGTACGCCCTGGTGTCCGACCTGGACCCGACGAAGGCACCGGCCGTGCGCGCGCAGATCTGGACGCTGGTGAAGGCGGCCGAGCTGCACCACGACCTGCATGTGGACGACCAGCCGGACGACGCGGCGTTCGACGAGTTCGTGATGCACATCGACGGCTATCTGTGCGAGATCAAGGACGTGCAGATCCGCGACGGGCTGCACATCCTCGGCGGCGGGCCGGTCGGCGAAGCGCGCGTGAACCTCGTACTGGCCGTGCTGCGCGCTTCGCAGGTGTGGGGCGGGCAGGCGAACGCGCTGCCGGGTCTGCGGGCCGCGCTGGCGCAGCACTTCGGGCTCAGCGAGAAGGAGTTGCTGACCGAGCCGGGCGCTCCCGTGAAGGTGCCGGTGGAGCTGACGGAGCTGGTCGAGGGACCGGCCCGTTCCGCCGCCGACGCGATCGACCTGCTGGAGCAGCTGTGCCGCCGGTTCGCCGAGGGCATGGAGTCCCAGGCGTGGGAGGTCACGACCGTACCGGCCCTCGTCCGTGAGGTGATCGGCGCCGAACTCCCGGACGCCGTGGCCGTGTTGGAGTTCGCCTGCACCGAGGTCGTGCCCCGGCTCACTCGCACGACCGACGAGATCGACCACATCCTGCTCGCGCTCGACGGCGGCTACGTCCCGGCGGGACCGTCGGGCTCCCCGACCCGTGGCCTGGTCAACGTCCTGCCGACCGGCCGGAACTTCTACTCCGTCGACCCCAAGGCCATTCCGTCCAGGCTGAGTTGGGAGGTCGGGCAGTCCCTCGCGGACTCGCTCGTGCAGCGGTACCTCCAGGACACCGGCGAGTTCCCGAAGTCGGTCGGCCTCACGGTGTGGGGTACGTCGGCGATGCGCACCCAGGGCGACGACATCGCCGAGATCCTCGCGCTGCTGGGCTGCCGTCCCGTCTGGGACGACGCCTCGCGCCGGGTGACCGGCTTCGAGATCGTGCCCGTCACGGAGTTGGGCCGGCCGCGCATCGACGTCACGGTGCGGATCTCCGGCTTCTTCCGGGACGCGTTCCCGCACGTCGTCGGGTTGATCGACGACGCGGTGCGGGCGGTGGCCGAGCTGGAGGAGCCGCCCGAGTCCAACTACGTCCGCAAGCACGCCGACGAGGACACCGCCGAGCACGGCGACCGACGCCGGGCCACGGCCCGCATCTTCGGCTCCAAGCCGGGGGCGTACGGCGCCGGGCTGCTGCCGCTTATCGACGCGCGGAACTGGCGCAGCGACGCGGACCTCGCCGAGGTGTACGCCGTGTGGGGTGGTTACGCGTACGGGCGCGGGCTCGACGGACGGGCGGCGCGCGGGGACATGGAGACCGCGTTCAAGCGAATTGCCGTAGCGGCGAAGAACGTTGACACCCGCGAGCACGATCTCGTCGACGCCGACGACTACTTCCAGTACCACGGCGGCATGGTCGCCATGGTGCGGCACCTGACGGGCACCTCCCCCGAGGCGTACGTCGGCGACTCCGCCACCCCGGACCAGGTGAAGACGCGCACGCTGGGTGAGGAGACGCACCGCGTCTTCCGCGCGCGAGTCGTCAACCCCCGCTGGATGGCGGCGATGCGGCGGCACGGCTACAAGGGCGCCTTCGAGATGGCGGCGACCGTCGACTACCTCTTCGGGTACGACGCGACGGCCGGGGTCGTCGACGACTGGATGTACGAGAAGCTCAGCGCCGAGTACGTCTTCGACCCGGAGAACCGGGACTTCATGAAGAAGTCCAACCCGTGGGCGCTGCGCGGCATCACCGAGCGGCTGCTCGAAGCGGCCGAGCGCGGTCTGTGGGCCGAGCCGGACGCGGACACGCTGGAACGACTGCGGGCCACCTACCTGGAGCTCGAAGGCGACCTGGAGGGCGACGACCAGTGACAACTCCCTTTCCGTTCACGGCCGTTGTCGGCCAGGACGATCTGCGGCTCGCGCTGCTGCTGAACGCCGTGTCGCCGGCGGTGGGCGGTGTGCTGGTGCGCGGCGAGAAGGGCACCGCCAAGTCGACGGCCGTGCGCGCCCTTTCGGCGCTGCTGCCGGAGGTCGCCGTCGTGCCCGGCTGCCGCTTCTCCTGCGATCCCTCCTCCCCCGACCCTGCCTGCCCGGACGGGCCGCACGAGACCGGACCCGGTACCCAACGCCCGGCCCGTATGGTCGAGTTGCCGGTCGGCGCCTCCGAGGACCGGCTCGTCGGTGCCCTCGACATCGAGCGGGCGCTCGCCGAGGGCGTCAAGGCCTTCGAGCCCGGCCTGCTGGCCGACGCGCACCGGGGCATCCTCTACGTCGACGAGGTCAACCTCCTCCACGACCACCTGGTCGACCTGCTGTTGGACGCGGCGGCGATGGGCGCGTCGTACGTCGAACGCGAAGGCGTCTCCGTCCGGCACGCCGCCCGCTTCCTGCTCGTCGGCACGATGAACCCCGAAGAGGGCGAACTGCGACCGCAGTTGCTCGACCGCTTCGGCCTGACCGTGGAGGTCGCGGCCTCACGGGAACCCGACCAGCGTGTCGAGGTCGTGCGCCGGAGGCTCGCCTACGACGACGATCCGGCCGGTTTCACCGAGCGCTGGGCGGACGAGGAGTCCTCCGTACGGGCGCGGATCATCGCCGCGCGCGAACTGCTGCCGTCCGTGCGGCTGGGCGACGGAGCGCTGCGGCAGATCGCGGCGACCTGTGCCGCCTTCGAGGTCGACGGTATGCGTGCCGACATCGTGATGGCCCGTACGGCGACCGCGCTGGCCGCCTGGGCCGGGCGGACCGACGTGCTCGCCGAGGACGTACGGCAGGCCGCGTTGCTCGCGCTGCCGCACCGGCGGCGGCGAAATCCCTTCGACGCGCCGGGACTTGACGAGAACAAGCTCGACGAGACGCTGGAGGAGTTCGCGGAGCAGGAGCAGGAGCCGACGCAGGGGCCCGAGGACGACGACCCGGGGCCGGACGGCCCTGACGGTCCGGGTGGCGGCGGTGGGCAATCGCCCGAGGACGACTCGGACGGTCCCCAGGGGGGCGACACGGCCGCGCAGCCCGAGGCCGGCGAGGGCGGTCAGCCGCAGGGTGCCGGTGAGCAGCAACCCGTGCGGGCCTCCGAGCCCTTCCGTACCAAGGCGTTGAGCGTGCCCGGGATCGGCGAGGGCGCGGCCGGGCGGCGTTCGCGGGCGCGGACCGAGCACGGGCGGACCACCGGGGCCCGGCGGCCCCAAGGGGCGCTCACCAAGCTGCACTTGGCGGCGACCATCCAGGCGGCCGCCCCGCATCAGCTGTCGCGGGGGCGGACCGGTCGTGGGCTGGTCGTGCGGCGGGACGATCTGCGGCAGGCGGCGCGGGAGGGGCGTGAGGGCAACCTCGTGCTGTTCGTCGTGGACGCGTCCGGGTCGATGGCGGCGCGGCAGCGGATGAGTGCGGTGAAGGGGGCTGTGCTGTCGTTGCTGCTGGACGCGTATCAGCGGCGGGACAAGGTGGGACTTGTGACTTTCCGGGGAGCGAGCGCTGATGTCGCGTTGCCTCCCACCTCGTCCGTGGACGCCGCCGCCGTACGGCTGGAGTCGTTGCCGACCGGGGGGCGTACGCCGCTGGCGGCCGGGCTGCTCAAGGCGCATGACGTGCTGCGGGTGGAGCGGTTGCGGGATCCGGCTCGGCGGGCGTTGGTGGTCGTGGTGACCGACGGGCGGGCCACCGGTGGGCCCGAGCCGGTCGCGCTCGCCGGGCGGGCGGCGCGGTTGTTCGCGGCCGACGGGGTCGCCTCCGTGGTCGTGGACTGCGAGTCGGGGCCCGTACGGCTCGGGCTGGCCGGGCAGTTGGCCGGTGAACTGGAAGGTACGGCGGTGACGTTGGACGAGTTGCGGGCGGACTCGATCGCCGGGCTCGTGAAGGACGTGCAGGGGAATCAGGGTCGTTCGGGTTCGAGGAGGGCCGCGTAATGCCGCAAGGGCAGCCGAGTGTCGTACCGGATGACGGACTGACGACTCGTCAGCGGCGGAACCGGCCACTTGTCGTTGTGCACACGGGAGTTGGGAAAGGTAAATCGACCGCTGCTTTCGGGCTCGCGTTGCGTGCCTGGAATCAGGGGTGGCCCATCGGCGTGTTCCAGTTCGTCAAGTCGGCGAAGTGGAAGGTCGGGGAGGAGAACGCCCTTCGGGTGCTGGGGGCTTCCGGCGAGGGCGGGGCCGTCGACTGGCACAAGATGGGCGAGGGGTGGTCGTGGGTTCAGCGCGACTCCCAGATGGACAACGAGGAGAAGGCGCGCGAGGGCTGGGAGCAGGTCAAGCGGGATCTCGCCGCCGAGACCTACAAGCTGTACGTGCTGGACGAGTTCGCCTATCCGATGCACTGGGGGTGGGTCGATGTCGATGAGGTCGTCTCCGTGCTGCGGGACCGGCCCGGGAACCAGCATGTCGTGATCACCGGGCGGAACGCGCCCGAGAAGCTTGTCGAGTACGCCGACCTCGTCACCGACATGTCCAAGGTCAAGCACCCCATGGACGCCGGTCAGAAGGGTCAGCGGGGTATCGAGTGGTGAAGCTGTCGTGACTTCCTCGTCCTCCTCGTCCTCCTCGTCCTCCCTGTCCTCCGTTCCTCGGTTGGTTGTTGCCGCGCCGTCCTCCGGTAGCGGCAAGACCACCGTTGCTACGGGGTTGATGGCCGCGTTCGCCTCGCGGGGGCTTGCCGTGTCTCCGCACAAGGTCGGGCCGGACTACATCGATCCCGGGTATCACGCGCTCGCGGCCGGGCGGGTGGGGCGGAATCTCGACGCGTATCTGTGTGGGCCGGAGTTGGTCGGGCCGCTCTTCGCGCATGGTGCTCGCGGGTGTGATCTCGCTGTCGTCGAGGGTGTGATGGGGATGTTCGACGGGGCTGCGGGGGAAGGGGAGTTGGCGTCCACGGCGCATGTGGCGAAGTTGCTGCGGGCACCGGTTGTTCTTGTCGTCGACGCGTCTTCGCAGTCTCGGTCCGTTGCGGCGCTGGTGCATGGGTTTGCTTCGTGGGATCCGGAGGTTCGGGTCGGGGGTGTGATCCTCAACAAGGTCGCGTCCGACCGGCATGAGGCGTTGTTGCGGGAGGCGTTGGACGCTGCGGGGGTTCCCGTCTTGGGTGTGCTGCGGCGGGCGCCGCAGGTGGACACCCCGTCTCGGCATCTGGGGTTGGTGCCGGTTGCCGAGCGGCAGTCGGCTGCGGTGGACGCTGTTGCGGCCATGGGGGCGCAGGTAGACGCCGGGTGTGATCTTGAAGGGTTGCTGGCGCTGGCGCGTAGTGCGGGGGCGTTGTCCGGTGCGGCTTGGGATGCGGCTGAGGCTTTGGCTTCTTCGCCCCCGCCGCCCCTACCCGTCCCATCCCTGGGGGCTGCGCCCCCAGACCCCCGTCGGCCTGAACGGCCTCGTCCTC
>NZ_JBLTJC010000215.1:0-17859 GCF_048158785.1 Streptomyces colwelliae
GAAGGGGGCGGCGGGAGGTGGGGGCTCCTTCCGTTCGAGCGGACGCTAGTACCGACTAGTCGGTACGGCTAGATGCGCGACACGACTTCCTTGGACGTCGCCGCAGGTTGCCGTCGCCTGTTACTGGGGGCTGTTACAGGTGCCTGATCAGGCCTTATACGCGGCCGACAGCTGGCCGACAGGGACGTTTTACGTCTTCCTGATCTCGATAAGGCCAAGCTCTCGACACCGTCTGAACGACGGTCACCCGCACCTCGTACCCCTTTGCACACCCACGAATGCTTCCCATGGAAGGAACGTCAGCATGACCAGCGAATCGTTCGAACCCGTTACGGCGCCGCCGTCCCGCCGCACCGCGTTGGCGGCGGTCGGCGCGGCGGGACTCGCCGTCGCGCTGACCGCGTGCTCGTCCAGCGACGACTCGTCGTCGGACACCTCGGGCTCCTCGGACTCGGGCTCCACCAGCACGTCCACCGCCCAGGGGGACGCGGGCGGCACCGAGCTGGCGAAGACCACCGACATCCCCGAGGGCGGCGGCAAGATCTTCGCCAGCCAGGGCGTGGTGGTCACCCAGCCGACGGCCGGCACCTACAAGGCGTTCTCGTCGAAGTGCACCCACCAGGGCTGTGCGGTGAGCAGCATCAGCGACGGTGTCATCGTCTGCCCGTGCCACAAGAGCGAGTTCTCCGTCACGGACGGCAGCGTGAAGAAGGGTCCCGCGACCACGGCGCTGCCCGCCGAGCAGATCACCGTCTCCGGGGACTCCATCACGCTGGCGTGACGATCAACCTCGGCGCGGTCGTTTGAGACAGCCCAGCACCTCGTCCGTGGTCGCGACCGTAGCGACCAATGCGAGGGTGTTGCGGATCATCGCGGGGGTGTAGTCAGCGGGCACCCCCGCGATGGCGTCCCTGGGGACGACGACGGTGTAGCCCCGGTTGACGGCGTCGAACACCGCGTTGGGAATGGCCACGTTGGCCGAGACGCCGGTGACGATCAGTGTGCGGCAGCCCAAGTTCCGTAACAGCGCGTCGACTTCGGTGCCCTGGATCGGCGACAGACCGTGCAGCCGTCGTACGACGAAGTCCTCCTCGGCGACCTCGATCGGGGGCGCGACGCGCACCGCCGTGGTGCCCGACAGCTGCTGGACGGGCAGGCGTTCGGCGGCGCGGAACAGGCGGGCGTTGTGGTTCGCGCCTCGCCCGTCCGGGCGGCGCTCGGCGATCGCGTGGATCACCTGTACCCCGCTCTCGTGCGCTGCGGCGACCAGTCGGGCCACATTCGTCAGCGCGCCCGACTGGCGTGCCGCGAGGGCGAGTTCGGGCAGTGCGCTGTCCGGGCCGACCACCCCCTGTTGACATTCGACGGTCAACAGGACAGTACTCACCGTGTCGAGGATCTCACTGAGTTGTTCGTGCGACGGCATGGCTCTCCCTTGTCGTCGACGGCCGGGGCGGGTGACAGTAACGAGCATCGCGTGCGGAGGGAAGACGGCCGACGCTCCTCCGGCCGGACTTCTGACGCACCGTCAGAAGCGGCTGTCCGCCGCTCGTGCCGTAGCCGAAGGGGATCGCATGACCGCCACTCAGCGTCGAGGCCGGAAGATCATGATGACACCCGAGGAGCTGGACGAGTTCCTCGCCACCGAGCACACCTGCCGCGTCGCGTCCGTCTCCGCGGACGGGGCACCGCATGTCAGCCCGCTCTGGTTCGCCTGGGACGGCAGCTCGCTCTGGCTGTACTCGATCACGCGCAGCAAGCGCTGGGCCGACCTGCGCCGCGACCCGCGCGTCGCGGTGGTGATCGACGGCGGGCACGCCTACGACGAGCTGCGGGGCGTCGAGCTGTCCGGGACCGTCGAGTTCGTGGGCGAGGCCCCGCGCACGGGCGAGCCGCATCCCGAACTCGTCGCCGTGGAGAAGCTGTTCGCGCAGAAGAACTTCGGCCTCGACGCGATGCCGTACGACGGCCGGCACGCGTGGATACGGCTGACGCCGGACACGCTCGCGTCCTGGGACTTCCGCAAGTTGGCCGCGCTGTAAGGCGGTTGCCGCGAGAACGTCTCCGAGGAGGAGGTCCCGTGGGATTTTCGGGGCATCTGGTCTTCGCGCGCGGCGAGCGTCCCCTGCTGGAAGCACCCGTGTTCGACGGCATCCATCAGGAGCTGAAGGACATCGCGCGTCCGTGGCTGCCGCGACCGGGCGGGTGGCAGACCCTCCAGTTCGATCACGGGCTGTGGGAGAACGACCAGCTGTCCGCCCTGGTCGCCTGGACCGGCGCACCGGTCTGCGTCGCGGACGTCTCCGCCAGCGGCATCGCCCTCGTGACCGGCCTGGGAACCGACGATCAGCGGTGGCAGGCGTGGCTCAACCTGGACAACGCCGCGGCACTCCTCGCCGAGCAACCCGACGGCCTGGACGACCTGAGCCTGTGGGTGGGGACACCCGAGTTCGACGCGGCCGTGCGGCGCAAGCGCGCCGAACTCGACGTGGATGTACCGGCCGACACGGAACGCGCCCTCGCCTGGGCCGCGGCTGCCGGCACCCCGGCCACGGTGCAGCAGCAGCCCCGGCTCGAAGAGCTGCTGCGCTCGCGGGAGACCTTCGCGGAGAACCTCTTCAGCGCGCTGCTGGACGAGTTGGGCTTCCCGCAGGTGGTCCAGCCCTCGCCGGAGCCATCGGAAACGGTGTCTTAGCCGACGGCCTCGGCCGCCGCCCGGAGTGCCTCGACCGCCGCGCGGATGGACGGGCGGCGATCGGCGTCGGCACGCCAGACGACGTAGACATGTCGGCGGACCCGTTGCCTCAGCGGGACGGTGACGACTCCGGCGGGCATCGGGTTGCGGCCCAGCAAGGGGGCGACGCAGACGCCCAGACCGGCTGCCACCAGGCCGAGTTGGGTGTGGGTCTCGGCGGCGCGGTGGCCGATGATCGGCTCGATGCCGCGGGAGCGCAGGGTGAACATCAGCCACTCGTGGCAGAACTCGCCCTCGGCCCAGGTGATCCACTCGTCGTCGGCGAACTCCCCGAGGTCCACCTCGTCGCGCCCGGCCAGCGGATGATCGGCCGGCATCGCCACGTCGGCGGGGTCGTCCAGGATCGGCGCCTTCACCAGGCCGTCCGGGAGCGGCATCGGCTTGTTGTACCAGTCGAGGACGACGGCGAGGTCGAGGTCGCCGCGCACGACGCCCGCGATGCCGCTCTCCGGCTCCTGTTCGGTGGAGCGGACGCGCAGCGCGGGGTGTTGGGCGCGCAGGGCGGCGAGCGCGGTGGGGAACAGGCCGCGGGCGGCGGTCGGGAACGCGGAGAGCCTCAACTCGCCGACCACCTGCCCCCGTTGGGCCTCCAGGTCGGCCTGGGCCAGCTCCACCTGGGAGAGGATGCGGCCCGCGTGCTCCGCGAGCAGTCGGCCCGCGTCGGTGAGCCGCACCCCCCGCCCGTTCTTGGCGAGGAGCTGCTGCCCCACCTCCCGCTCCAGCTTGGACATCTGCTGCGACACGGCCGAGGTCGTCACATGCAGCCCCTCGGCCGCACCGCTGACCGAACCGTGCCGGGCGAGGGCGTCCAGGGTGCGCAGGCGCTCCAGATTCAACATGTAAGCGATACTACGAGGTACCGGGCTTGAAATCTCGCTTGTGCTACGAGGTGGGAGCCAGGATCTTGGTTCCCATGACCACCGCCGCGACCACAGCCGCCACCCGGAAGCAGGCCCCGGACACCGCCACGCCCCTCCCCCGCCGCGCGCTCGACTGGCGGCTGCGCTTCGGGGCGCTCTCCCTCATCTGGGGCTTCAGCTTCCTGCTCATCAAGGTGGGCACACACGGCTACGCGCCCTTCCAAGTCACGTTCGGGCGGCTGCTGTTCGGGACTGCGGTGCTCGCGGCGGCGATGGTGGTAAAGCGGCAGCGGCTGCCGCGCGGCGCGCGTACATGGGCCCATCTGACGGTCGCCGCGTTCCTGCTCAACGCCCTGCCGTTCTCGCTCTTCGCCTACGCCGAGCTGACGATCCCGTCCACGCTCGCGGGCATCTGCAACGCGACCTCGCCGTTGTGGGGCATGGCCCTGTCCCTGGTCGCCCTCTCCGAGGACCGCCCGACCCGCGTCCGCGTGGCCGGCCTGGGCCTGGGCTTCCTGGGCGTCCTCACGGTCCTGGGCGCCTGGCAGGGCTTCAACGGCCTGGACGCCACGGGCACGGCGATGGCCCTGCTCGCCTCGCTCAGCTACCCGATCGGCTGGATCTACGTCCGCCGCACACTGGCCGGCACCAGCGCCTCGCATCTCTCGCTGACCGGCGCCCAGTTGCTCCTCGCCACCCTCCAACTGGCCGTCGTCACCCCACTGTTCACGTCCACTCCGACCCGCTTCCCGGTCCTCCCCCTGCTGGCGATCGCCGCCCTGGGCTCCCTGGGCACGGGCCTCGCCCTCCTCCTCCAGTACGGCCTGGTCGCCGAAGTCGGCCCCACCACCGCCCAGATGGTCACGTACTTCATCCCGGTCATCGCCACGGCGGCGGGCGTCGCGATCCTGGGCGAGTCACTGACCTGGTCGACTCCGGTCGGGGCGGTGATCGTGCTGGCGGGGGCGGCGCTCACACAGATGCGGCCGAGAGGGAAGCGGTAACCGTCGCCCGGTGGACGAGGGGGTCGCGAGCACCCGCTCGCCCGGTGGACGAGGGGTCGTAAGCCCCGCTGACCGGCGTCAGACGTAGCCGCGAACCGGTGCCGGGCCGCTGGCGGAGGCGATCGCCTCCGCCAGGGGTCCGGTCTCGTCGGCCGTCAGCGTCGAGACGGTGACGCGGATGCCCGGGGGCGCGCTCAGGCGGAAGCGGGCGCCCGGGGCCACGGCCCAACCGGCGTGGAGGAGGCGGGAGACCGCGCCGGTCTCGTCCGGTACCGGGATCCACACGTTGAGGCCGCTGGTGCCGTGGGCCGCGACCCCGCGTTCGGCGAGCGCGGCGATCAGCGCGGCCCGGCGGGCGCCGTACGCGGCCGCCACCGCCGGTGTGTCCACCGCGCCGTCGGCCCACAGCCGGGCCACGGCCCGCTGGGTGATGCGGCTGACCCAGCCCGGGCCCAGCCGCTGGCGGCCGCGGACGCGGTCGAGGGTGACGGCGTCACCGGTGAGCACGGCGAGCCGTAGATCCGGGCCGTACGCCTTGGCGACCGAGCGGACGAAGGCCCAGGTGCGGGTGGTGCCGGCCAAGGGGTGCAGGGGCTGGTCGACGATGCCGTGGCCGTGGTCGTCCTCGATCAGCAGGATCTCCGGGTGGCGGCGGAGCACGGAACGCAGGGCACGCGCGCGCGTGGCGCTCACCACGGCTCCGGTGGGGTTCTGCGCCCGGTCGGTGACGATCAGGGCCCGCGCGCCGGACTCCAGCGCGGCGCGCACGTCGTCGGGGAGCGGCCCCTCGTCGTCGACGCGCACGGGGGTCACGCGCAGCCCCAGCGCCGGTACGAGGTCGAGCAGGCTGCCCCACCCCGGGTCCTCCACGGCGACGGTGTCCCCGGGCTTCAGATGGGCTGCCAGGACGCGCTCGATGGCGTCCAGGGAGCCGGAGGTGACGGCCACGGGGCCCGCCGGCACCCCCTCCGCGTCCAGTTCGGCCCGGGCGATACGGGCCAGCTCCGGTTCGACCGGGTCGTCGCCGTACATGACCGGTTCCCGGTCGGACCGTTCGGCGGCATAGGTGAACGCCCCCGCCAGGGACGGCAGTTGCGCCGGATCCGGGTTGCCGTGGGAGACGTCGTGCACTCCCGCCGGCACGTCCACCCGGATGTGCTCGCGCCCGGTCGTGGCCGGCTTGGGACGCACCCGGCTGCCCCGGCGCCCGGCGGTCTCGATAACCCCGCGCTCCCGCAGCGTCCGGTACGCGGCCGCGACCGTATTGGGGTTCACCCCCAGCTCGACCGCCAACTCCCGCATGGGCGGCAGCAGTTGGCCGGGCTCCAGCTCTCCCGAACCCACCGCACGCTCGACGTCCGCCGCAATGTCGGCTGCGCGTCGCCCTTCGATCCGATATCCTCCTAGCACAAAGCACAGTATGCACTAGTGCAATATGAATGGCAACCGGACAGCGGCCACACCCCCGGACAGCGAACACACCGCGCAATCACACCGCGCGAACACACCAATGGAGAGCACCATGCAGGGGACCACCTCGCAGCCGACGTCGCAGCCCGTCGCCTATACGCCGACCGACCGGACCGTCCCCACGCGCTCCGCGGGCCGGGCGTCGTACGACAAGGAGTTGGTGCACGCGATACTCGACCAGGCCTACGTCTGCCACCTCGGCTTCGTGCGGGACGGCGCGCCGGTCGTGCTGCCGACGCTTTACGGGCGGGTCGGTGAGCGGCTGTACGTGCACGGCTCGACGGGCGCACGCCCGCTGCGGATGACGGGGCAGGCCGATCCGGGGCTGCCGGTGTGTTTGACGGTCACGCACGTCGACGGGCTGGTGCTGGCCCGTTCCGCGTTCCACCACTCGATCAACTACCGCTCCGTGGTGGTGCACGGCATCGCCCACCAGGTGACGGACCCGGAGGAGAAGCGGACGGCGCTGGACGCCCTGGTCGACCACGTCGTGCCGGGCCGGTCGGCGGACTCGCGGCCCGCCAACAAGAAGGAACTCGCCGCCACCATGGTGATCCGCCTCGACCTCGACGAGGTCTCCGCCAAGCTCCGCACCGGCGGCGCGAACGACGAGCCCGAGGACCTGGACCTCCCTCACTGGGCCGGCGTGGTCCCTCTCCGCCCCGCCTACGGAGCCCCGCTCCCCAACGACGACCTGGCCCCGGGCACCGAACTCCCCGCCTACCTGGCCGCGTTGTAATGCTCATCCACCCCTGGGACGCGCCCCAGGACGACGCCGAGTGGCAACACTGGCTCACCGCCCACGACTTCGGCCAGCTGGCCGTCAACGGCCCGTCCGGCGAACCCCCGTTCGTCCAGCCCCTCCACTTCGCCTACGACCCCGGGCGCGGCGAGGCGATCACCCATCTCGCCCGCCCCAACCCCCTGTTGCCCGCGCTGGAGGCAGCCCCGCAGGTGGTCCTGAGCGTCGTCGACGACTACGTCTACGTCCCCGGCCCCTGGCAGGCGGAACCGGACGGCCCGCCCGAGCACGGCGTGCCGACCAGCTTCTACGCGGCGGTCCAACTCCGTTGCACAGCGCACCTGGTGGACGACCCCGCCGAGACCGCGACCCTGCTCGGCCGCCAGGTCGGCCACTTCCAGCCCGAGGGCGGTTCCGCGACGGTCGCGGCGGGCGAGGCGCCGTACGGACAGCTGTTGTCCGGTATCCGGGTGGTGCGGCTCGAAGTGACCGGCGTACGCGCGAAGTTCAAGTACGCGGGGAAGCGGTCGGCCGAGGTGCAGGACCGTATCGCGGCTGGGCTCGTGGGGCGGGGTGGTCCTCGGGACGCGGTGGCCCGGGAGCACCTGCTGCGGCGGCGCGCGGGCTTCTGAGGAGCCGAACTCCCGTCATACAAGGGGTTGTTCGGCCGCTGCCGCCCCGCGTGCTTCCGTCACCGTGAGGCCCGCGACCGAGGCGAGCATCAGCAGGGTGCCGGCCAGGGTCGTGGGGGTCAGCCGTTCGCCGAGCAGGACGACTGCCAGGACGGCCGCGCTCACCGGTTCGAGGAGCATGATCACGGAGACCGTGGCGGACCGTACGACGGCCGCGGCCGCGAAATAGAGCGCGTAGGCGAGGGCGGTCGGGACCGTCGCGATGTAGCCGAGAAGCCACAGGACCCGGCCCGGCTGGGCGGTGTGCGGTACCAGCCCCTCGACCAGGGCGAACGGCAGCAGGCACAGGCTGGTGACCGCGAACGTCCCGACCGCCGTGGCGGACGCGTCGGTTTTGCCGTCGCGTCCCCAGCGCCGGGTCAGCAGCGTCATGGCCGAGCCGCCGGCCGCCGAGACGAGTGCGAGCAGGACGCCCGACGGACGTACGGTCGCGGCCGGTCCCAGGGACAGGACGGCGAGACCGGTGAGCGCCCCGCCCACGGCGACCGTGCCGCCGGCGCCGAGCCGCTCCCCCAGGGTCAGCCGGGCGCCGAGCGCGACGAACACGGGCCCGGCGCCGAGTGCGACGACGGTCGCCACGGCGAGGCCGGTGGCCGCGACGGCCGCGAAGTAGGCCGTCTGGAAGACGGCCAGCCCGAGGCCGGTCGTCACGGTCCGCAGGGCCTTGCGGCCGAGCGGTTCGGCTACGGCGGCGGGGCGCGCGCCCGGCCTTCGAAGTCGAAGGAGGCGGACGGCGAGCAGGAGCACGAAACCGGCCGCGCAGCGCCAGAAGGACAGGGCGAGGGGGCCGAGGTCACTGGTCCGGTAGACCAGCGAGGCGGCCGCGCCCGCGGTGCCCCAGGCGACTCCGGCGACGGTCAGGTAGAGCAGGCCTCGCCCGACGGGCAGGCCGAGAGCAGGGTTCGACACGAGGGGTCTCCGCAGAGGTGCAGAAGTGCGACGAGGGACCCCTGTCGGCGGGGTCCGTGGGCTTCTTCTGCGGGCAGCACCGTTCCGCCCGGGGATGCCTTGCGGCGTGCCGGGCGTGGATTCCGGGGGCCCGCCTCAGGCGGCGGGCGGCGGAAGGACGAGTGCGTTCGCGTGCATGGCGGCCAGACTAGGGGCCGGTGGGTGAGAGACGCAGGTCATATTCGCCGATGTCACAGGGGGCCGGGCTGTCTCGTCTCGGGGGTGTAGCCACGGACGACCACAGCCCACGGAGGGCACACCATGGACGCACGACTGAACTACCTCTCCAGCCCGATCGCCGGCAAGGCCGCGAAGCAGTTCATGGCGGTGGGCAGGACGCTCAAGGGGTCGGCGCTGCCGGCCCTGACGCAGGAGCTGGTGGCGCTGCGCGTGAGCCAGATCAACGGCTGCGCCATCTGCATCGACATGCACACCAAGGAGGCCGGCGCGGCGGGCGAGACCTCGGTGCGGCTGAACCTGGTCGCGGCCTGGCGGGAGGCCACGGTCTTCACCGAGGCGGAGCGGGCCGCGCTGGAGCTGGCCGAGGAGGGGACCCGGGTCGCGGACGCGGCCGGTCGGGTGAGCGACGAGGTGTGGGCGCACGCCGCCCAGCACTACGACGACGAGCAGCTCACCACGCTGGTCATCCTGGTCTCCTTCATGAACTCGGTGAACCGGCTGAACATCATCACCCGCCAGCCGTGCGCCGGCGACTACGAGCCCGGCCTGTTCGGCTGAGCGGGACGACTGCACGGGGCGGGCACCAACAGGCCATCAGGGGAAGGGGATTCGGCGTGAGCAAGGTCGAGGAGTTCGAGGAGCTGCGGCCGCTGCTGTTCTCGATCGCCTATCGGATTCTGGGCAGTGTGGGCGAGGCCGAGGACGCGGTGCAGGAGACCTGGCTGCGGTTCGACGGCACGGCCACCCGGCCCACGTCGACCAAGGCCTTCCTCTCGGCCACGGTGACACGGATCGCGATCGACGTGCTGCGTTCCGCCCGGGTACGGCGGGAGGAGTACGTCGGCCCCTGGTTCCCCGAGCCGCTGCTGAGCGACCCGTACCAGGATCCGGCGCGGTCGGTGGAGCTGGCCGACTCGGTGTCGATGGCGGCCCTTCTGCTGCTGGAGCAACTCAGCCCGCTGGAGCGGGCGGTGTTCGTGCTGCGGGAGGTGTTCGCCTTCGGCTTCGACGAGATCGCCACGACCGTGGGGCGTTCGGAGTCGGCGTGCCGGCAGTTGCTGGTACGGGCGCGGCGGCACATGGCGGACCGGCGTCCCCGGTTCGCCGCGGACCGGCAGGAGCGGGAGGAGCTGGCGACCCGGTTCTTCGACGCGTTGAGGGACGGCGACGTGGGCGGACTGCGTGAACTGCTCGCCGCCGACGTGCAGTTCGTCGGTGACGGCGGCGGGAAGGCGCCCCAACTGGCCAAGGCCGTCGCCGGGGCGGAGAACGTGGCCCGGGTGCTGGGCACGGTCTTCCCCTGGTTGATCCGCATCGACGTGTCGAGCGAGCCGCACGAGGTCAACGGCCAGCCCGGCGCGCTCTTCCGCGACCGCGACGGGAAGGTGCTCCACACCCTGGCCCTCGACGTGCTCGACGGCCGGATCCAGACCATCCGCGCGGTGATCAACCCCGACAAGCTCGGCCACATCGGCCCGGTCGCCGATGCCTGGGCAGTCGACCGCGAACTGAGGCAGGCACGCCGCCGGCCGAGCTGACGGGTGGTGGACGGCGGGCCGGTCGCGGCGGGCGGCGGGCCCGCGGGCGGTCTGGTGTGGGGGGTGCTGGAAGCTGGGGGCAAATCTAACTGCTGTCCACCCCGATGACCGGTTAGAAATAACCCCAGCCTGCGGAGGGGGCGGGATGGCAGGCGGTGGGCCGGCAGGACGAGCTGTCGTACGACGCTCAGGCAGTTGTCTCCCGGGCGGCCGACTCGCGTTCCGGGCCGCCCCCGGCCACCGGCTCCCCGGAGCCCTTCGTGGGCGCCGAGGACTGCGCGATGAACGCGCCCAGCAGGACCACCGCTCCCCCGACGATCTGCGGTGCGGAGAGGTGTTCGCCGAGCAGGACCCAGGCCAGGACGGTCGCGATGACCGCTTCGAGGCAGGCCACGACGCCCGCGACCTGCGGGGAGAGGCGGCGGACGGAGACGACTCCGGTGACGTACGCCAGGACCGTGGCGATCAGGACGATCCAGGCGAGCAGGACGGCGGCCGGGACCGGGGTGCCGTTCATGTCGGCGTCACCCGTGAGGATCGACCAGTCCATGGTCCAGGGTCGGGCCACGGCGGTGAGCACGATGGCGCCGACGAGCAGGCCGTACGCGATCACGCCGAGCGGGTCGGGGGTCTCGTCGCCGGCTCCGCTGCCCTGGTCGGACAGGACGAAGTAGCCGACCTGGCAGCAGGCGGCGGCGAGCGCGAGCAGCAGTCCCACGGCGTCGAAGCTCAGGCCGGCCCACACCTCGACGACACAGGCGAGTCCCCCGGCCGCGAGGACGACGCCGAGCGCGGCGGCACGGGTGACCGGCCGCCGCTGCACGAACCGCACCCAGCCGAGCACGAGGGCGGGCGCGAGGTACTCCACGAGCAGGGCGACCCCTACGGGTATGCGGGAGATCGCGGCGAAGTAGCAGGCCTGGACACCGGCCACGGCGAGCAGCCCGAACCCGAGGAGCAGCGCGGGACGACGGCGGACGAGCGCGCGGTGGCGGACGGCGAGGGGCAGCATCACGAGGGCCGCGCCGGCCACGCGCAGCCACACCACGTGCAGCGGGTCGAGCCCCGCCTCGATCAACGGCTTCGCCGCGACCCCGGATCCCCCGAAGGCCAACGCGGACCCGAGCGCCAGACCGAGCCCGACACCCTTGCCGCCGCCACCTCCGGCCGCACTGCTCTCAGACGTATGCACGGGCACATGATGACAGGGGATGACAGGAGTGTCAGCCCCGGTGACTCCTGTCTCAGGGCGTGGACCTTCAGCACGCCATCCCGACCGGCACCACAACACACGCAGCAGGCCCGCTCAACAGCCCGTCTCGGTGCCCCCGACGTACTCCCCCGAGCGCCCCTCGATCCAGATCAGCACCTCGGGGGACTCGATGCCCGCGCGGTGCAGGACCTCCACGGCGCGGGACTCGGGGTCCGCGACGATCGCGGCGAGGAGATCGATGCCGCAGGCCAGGTCGGCGTCGCGGAGTCCGGCGCGCTCGCAGGCGTACTCCAGGGCGTCGGCGGCCAGGGGCGACCAGCCTTCCGCCGCGGGGATCACGGGGATCGCCCCGGAGTCCTCGACCGTGCCCTGCCAGCGGAGGCCGTAGCCGATGCTGCGCTGGACGAGGTAGCCGAGGAGCCGGGCGATCTGCGGGCCGTCGCCGAAGACGGCGCGGGACTCGGGGTCGGACTCCAGGAGGCTGTGCAGCAGATGGGCCGTGTCGATCTGGTGGTCCCCGTCCCGCAGGGCCCGGCGGCGCGCACCGGCGACCACCGCTGCCAGCTCTGCACTGAGCCTGGCATCGCTGTCCGCGCGGTGGATTCCTTGCTCGCGGCTCGACTGCCTGGGGATCCGGGGTTGCACTCTCTTACCCCATCAGTCCCCCGCATTGAGGGCATCCCCGGAGGGTTGCATTTCGGGGTCCCACACAGAGTGGACCCGGGCGGACGGAATCTCCTCCTTACGGATGAGATCACGCGCCGCGCCCCTGAGAGGCGCGCGCCCGTCCGCCGCGCGCCCCTTGCGCAACCGCGCTGCACCCGGCGTACGTCTTTCGCGAACATGGAGAGCAGGTGCTGGCTGGTGGCACTGCCGGCGGTCGACGGCAGGCAGTACGTGTACCGGGTGTACGCCCCGGAGGACGCGCTGCTCGCCGACCTGTTCTGGGACGCGTGGCACTGTCACGACGAAAGCACCCACCCGCGCGCGTGGGACCTGTTCGACGCGGCGGTGATACGACGGGTGAGCTGAACCCGGTAAGTCGGCGCAGGCACACAATTCCTGACGGTTCATCAGTATTGAATGTTGCGCGCCCTGCGGCTACGTTCCGCGACACCGTAGCCCGATACGAAGAGGTGGTCGCATGGCCGAAATCAGCGCGGAGGCACGCATCGAGGCCCCGGCCGAGAAGGTGTGGACTCAACTCACGGACTGGTCCGCGTACGGCGAGTGGAACGCGACCCACACCAACTTCCCCAAGGGCGGCCCGGACGCCCTCGCGGTGGGCGGGACCTTCCAGGAGAACATGAAGCTGATGGGCTTCCCGGCCGAGGTCGAGTGGACCATCGAGGAGGTGGAGCCGGCCCGCGTGTTCGCCATCCGCGGCAAGGGCCCGATGGCCGTGAACGTCGCCACGCGCTACACGCTCACCCCGGACGGCGACGCCACGACGGTCCGGATCGACGGTGAGTTCACGGGTGCGGCGGTGTCGTTGATGGCGGGCAAGCTGAAGGACTCGGGTACGGCTGCCCTGAACGAGTCGCTGCGCAAACTGGCCGGGCTGGTGGCCTGAGGAACGCGCCGGGGCACCGCAGGAACGGGAACGCGCACAGGGAAGGCGCCCCACGGAAGTTCCGTGAGGCGCCTTGGCCTGCCACCTCTTCCGACCCGGAGGACATCAGTCCTCGTCGGCCAGAATCAGGTACAGCTTCTTGCGGGCGTCGTTGATGACGGTCAGCGCCTTCTCGCGCTGCTCCTTGCTGCCGGTCTTCCAGACCTGGCCGAAGGCCTCCATCAGACCGAAGCCGGCCTGGCGGATCTCACTGAGGGCCTCCCAGTCGACCCCGCGGGAAGCCTCTTCCCAGGGGGCGTCCGGGCCCTCTTCGGCCGCGGTACGGCCGGCCTCGGTGAGGGCGAACAGCTTCTTGCCGCCCTCCGACTCACTGGCGATCAGGCCCTCGTCCTCCAGCAGCTGCAAGGTGGGATAGACCGAGCCGGGGCTCGGCTTCCACGCGCCGCCGCTGCGCTCGGCGATCTCCTGGATCATCTCGTAGCCGTGCATCGGCCGGTCCTTGAGAAGGGCGAGGATCGACGCACGCACGTCGCCGCGCCGCGCCCTGCCGCCCCTCGGGCCGCCGCGCCCTCGTCCACCCCAGGGCCCGGGACCGAAGCCCGGTCCGAAGCCGGGGCCACCGGGACCACCCGGTCCACCGGGCCCGAAGGGCCCGAAAGCCCCACGCCGCCCGTCAGGGCCACCCCGGCCGCGCCGGGAGGGTCCGTCCTGTCCATGTCCACGCTCGAATCCGTGGGTACGCATCGCAATCACTCCATTCCATCGTTGATCTGTCGCGATGCGTCAACGATATATCGGAACTGTTCGGATGACAACCCCCTGCTTTATCGGTTGCCTGTCCCGTCTCACTCAATCGAGTCGTCTTCTCAACGAACCGAGTCGTTCGGGCTTCTGTCTCAGCGAACCTAGTCGCGCAGTTGAGGGCGCTGGGGGTGCTTGATGGCTGTACCGGCTGGGGTGGATCAGGCGGGGCCGTGCATCGAGTTGTCGTACGTGGACGCGGTACACGGGCGTCGTCGGCGTCCGCTACGGGACTGTGTGACAGGCCGGTTCGAGGATGTCGATCCGGTACGTACGTTCCGGCGGTCGCGCGGTGAGCGTCATTTCCCGGGGTGGTACTGGTCGGCGACGACCGGGTGGCATGTCGGCTTCGAGTCGTGGCTGGAGCGGGACCGGCTGCTGCTCATGGACTCCGATCCGAGTGTGGTGGGCATCAGCTCGCAGCCGTTCTGGCTGCATTGGCATGACGGCGAGCGGGAACGTCGGCATGCCCCGGACTACTTCATCCGCCGCGCGGACGGCTCCGCCATGGTCGTCGATGTCCGTGCGGACGAGCGGATCGAGCCGAAGGACGCCGAAGCGTTCGAGGTGACGCGCATGGTCTGTGCCCAGGCCGGGGTGGAGGTTCGACCGGCTGGGGATACCGGACGCGGTGCTGCTGGCGAATATCCGGTGGCTGTCGCGCTACCGGATACCCGCGGTGTCTGCACGACCCGGCCGCGACCCGGCTCCGGGAGACCTTCGCAACCCGGGGACCGCTCATGGCGGGGGCGGACGCGGCCGGGGACCGGCTGTCGACGCTGCCCGTGCTGTTCCACCTCCTCTGGCTCCAGGAGCTGACCTCCGAGGACATCACGGCCGAGTTGCTGGGGCCGCGCACGATCGTGTATTTGGCCAGCGCTCGCCGGACTTCTCGCCGGCCGGGAGTGGGAACGCCGCGCTGTCGCTACCGGCCACGTCACCTCGCTCGTCGAGCAGATCACCGTCCGCAACATCCTTCTCGGCTACGTCCCCAAGGACCGCAAGGACCCCCTCATCCAATGGGTTGAGCAGCATTTCTCCACCCACAAGTTCGTCGCCTTCCACCGAAGCCCGAGCATCTACGACGCTTTCTTCCCTCGCGAAACGATCCCGCCACCGCGCCAGCCCGATGAAGCCGACGTGGAGACACGGTGGAGCCCGTTCCACCCCTACTACCGCTGCTGAGCCTGAGTACAGCCGGGTCATGAGGTGACCCAGATGGAGGGTCACACGGTGGGGGCGCCGCCGACGAAGGTACGTTCTGGCAGTGACGCCACGAGTTCGACCATGGTGCCGGCGCGGAGATCATCGCCGACGACGCGCGTGATCGCGTCGGTGAGCGCGGTGCCAAGGCGCGCGGTGAGCTGGGCAGCGTCGGGGCGGTCGAAGACGCCAGCGCGGACGCCCAAGATCACCGAGGCGTTTGCGTCCACTGCCTTGCCACCCTGCGCGAAACGGCCTGCGGGGACTCCGGCCAGGCGAACGCTTACGAGGTCGCGGGCCCATTCGCCATAGACGTCGACGACGGCGTCGGTCAGTGCGGCAACGAGCATGGGTTCGTTCCCGGTCAGCCTGTTCTCTGGAAGGTGGACGGTCAGATGCGGCATAGTGGACCTCGTTCCCTTTGAATCCAAAGCCTTTGTTTTTAAAGGTATCTGGAAGAGGTCGCTGATGTCCCCGGAATCGGACGGTCCAGCCGTCAATGAGGCCGTCCGCACCCTGCTGTTGCTCATGCCACGGCTCGTGGGCCGCGCCAAGCGTCTGCCCATACCTCCGGCGCTCCAGGGTCTGGACCTGGCACCGCGACACCTCGCGCTGCTGGCCCACCTGGAGTACGACGGCCCCACCAGCATCAACGAGCTGGCCGCTCGGCTGGAGGTGGCCCCGACGACCGTCAGCCTCATGGTCAGCGAGCTGTCACGGCCGGGCGTCCTGCAGCGCACCGCCGATCCCGCCGACCGCCGCCGCCGCATCATCGCCATCGCCCCCGCCTACGCCGCACCGATCGGCGAATGGCTTTCTGGCAGCGCCTCTGCCTGGGAATGCGTCATGCGCGGTCTCGACCCCGCGGAACGCGCCACAGTCATCACCGCCCTGCACGCCTACGAGGCCGCCTTGGAGCAGGCGGGCGACCAGCATCGGAACGCGCAACTGCGTTAGCGGGCCGAGATTTGTCTCAACGAACCCAGTCCCCGCGTCTCACCTAATCCAGTCCACGCAGGTCAGCTCAGGGATGGACGACTAACTTCGTTGAGACAGGACAGTTGCCGTCGTCCCGGTCGATCTGGTCTGCTTCCGGCGTTTCGAGTTGGACCAGTGGAAGAGCGTGCGAGCGATGACCATGCACGATGACCAAGTGGACGTGACCAGCGAAATCGTCGCGGCCTTGATCCAGGAGCAGTTCCCCGAGTGGAGCGGCAAGGCGATCCGCCCCCTGTCCTCGACCGGGACGGTCAACGCCATCTTCCGCATCGGGAACGACCTCTCCGCGCGCTTCCCCCTGCGTCCGACCGATGCCGCCGAGGCGCTGGCGGTTCTGGAACAGGAAGCCCGGGCGAGCGCGGAGCTGGCGCAGGTGTCCCGGTTCCCCGCCCCGGAACCCGTCGCCTTGGGAAAGCCCGGAGCCGGCTACCCCATGCCGTGGTCGGTCCAGACCTGGCTGCCGGGAACGATCGCCTCGGATGCCGACCCGAGCGGGTCGGACGCTTTCGCCGAGGATCTCGCGGCCTTCATCGCGGCCCTGCGGAACGCCGAGACGCGGGGGCGGCTCTTCAGCGGCGAGGGTCGTGGCGGCGTTCTCGCCCACCACGACGACTGGATGGCGAAGTGCTTCGAGGAGAGCGAAAGGCTGCTCGACGTGCCCCGGCTGCGCCAACTGTGGAGCCGCTTCCGGGAGTTGCCCCGCACGGGTGCCGACGTGATGAGCCACGGTGACTTGATCCCCGGCAACGTACTGGTCGCGGGAGACCGCCTCGGCGGCGTACTCGACACCGGCGGCTTCGGCCCGGCCGACCCGGCGCTGGATCTGGTCAGTGCCTGGCACCTGTTGCGGCCCGGCCCCCGGGAAGCACTCCGGCGGGCACTGGCCTGCGACGATCTGGAGTGGGAACGCGGCAAGGCCTGGGCGTTCCAGCAGGCGATGGGTGTCGTCTGGTACTACGTCGAGAGCAATCCGGCGATGAGCAGGATGGGACACCGGACACTCGACCGCATTCTGGAGTCGATGGAGTGACGCCGCCCCCAGCGACAACCGCCCGACGGGAAGAAGTCGAGGGAGTGCTCGATGCCCCTCCCCTAGAGTCACCGGCGTGACCTCTCAGCAGCCCTCCTACCTCGCCGCGATCCGGGAGTCGTACGACACCGTCGCCGCCGACTACGTCCAACTCGTCAAGGAACCGCACGAGTTGGACCCGCTGTATCGCGCGATGCTGGCCGCGTTCGCCGAGACCGTGCGGGCGGGCGGCCTCGGGCCGGTGGCGGATCTGGGGTGCGGGCCCGGCAGGATCACGGCGTATTTGGCAGACCTCGGGGTGCCCGTCCTCGGCATCGACCTCTCCCCCAAGATGATCGAGCTGGCCCGCCGCGCCCACCCCGACCTGACCTTCACCGTGGGCTCGATGACCGCGCCGCCGGTCGGGGACGACGAGCTCGGCGGCATCCTCGCCTTCTACTCGACCCACCACACACCGCCCGACCAACTGCCCGTCGTCTTCGCCGAGTTCCACCGCATGCTCGCCCCCGGGGGCCAGTTGATGCTGGCCGGCCACGTGGGAGACGGCCAACTCCTGCGCCCGACACAGGCGTACGGCGGCAACCCCGTGTCCTACGAGTCCCATCTGCTCCCACCTGACCGGATCGCCGAGTTGCTCACCCGGGCCGGGCTCACGCTCACCGCGCGCCTGGTCCAGGAACCGGCCGAGGGAGCGAAGCGGACCCACGCCATCCTCCTGGCCCGGAAACCGGAACACCCCTCGGCGTCGGCGCGAGCAGCCGCGCCGACGGGCACGTCCACGCCCGGGCCGCCGCGCCGAGCGCGACCGCGGACGGCAGCTCCATACGGCGGATGCCGCTGAGCTCCTCGAC
>NZ_JBLTJC010000216.1:0-17789 GCF_048158785.1 Streptomyces colwelliae
GCCCTGAACCGCCTCCGGGTGAACCGCCTCCGGGGCCTTCTCCGGGGCCCCTCTCTCCGGGGCCGGGTCCCCCGTCTCCTGCGCGGCCTTCTCCAGGTCCACGCGGTCCGCGTCCTCGCGTTCCCCCTCCTCGCGGTCCACGTCGACCCGTTCGAGCTCCGTCGTCTCCGGGTCCTCCGAGTCCAGCAACTGCACGGCGTGGCGGCCGAGTTGGGCGACCAGCGTGCCCGGCAGCCACGGGTCGCGGGAGCGGCCGCCGGAGACCGTGTCCTCGGCGCCCGTGCGGTCGAGGATGCGGTTGAGGGTGGGGCGGGTGGCCGGGTCCTTGCGGAGGCAGTCGCGGACCAGGTCGGCGATGCCCTCGGGGACTCCCGACAGGTCGGGTTCCTCCTGGGCGATGCGGAACATCAGGGCGTGGACGCCGCTGTTGGCGGTGCCGAAGGGGAGGGTGCCGGTCGCGGCGTAGGCGAGGACGGAGCCGAGGCAGAAGACGTCGCACGCCGGGGTGATGCGGTCGCCCCGCACCTGTTCCGGTGCCATGAAACCGGGCGAGCCGACCAGCGAACCGGTGCGGGTGAGCCCGTCCCCGGCCTGTGTCTCCAGGGCTCGCGCTATGCCGAAGTCGATGACGCGGGGACCGTCGATGGTCACCAGCACGTTGGACGGCTTGAGGTCGCGGTGGACGATGCCGGCGGCGTGGATGTCCTGGAGCGCGTGCGCGAGACCGGCCGCGAGGATCCGTACCGACCGCTCGGGCAGTGCCCCGTGATCGCGCCCGACGACCTGTTGCAGGCTCGGCCCGGCGACGTACCCGGTGGCCACCCACGGCACCTCGGCCTCGGTGTCGGCGTCCAGCACGGGCGCCGTCCAGTGACCGCCGACCCGGCGCGCGGCCCGCACCTCCTGCCGGAACCGTGCCCGGAACTCCTCCTGCGCGGCGAGGTCCTCCCGCACCAGCTTCACGGCGACCGTGCGCCCCCGGTCCGACCGGGCCAGATACACATGCCCCATGCCACCGGCCCCGAGCCGGGCCAGCAGCCGATACGCCCCGATCCGCTGCGGATCGGCCGCCCCCAGTTTCTCCACGACCGCGCCGCCTCCCCTGAATTCCCCGGTCACGCCCCGGTCGCGCCCCTGTGCTCCGCGACAGACCGAGAATAGTGCGGGGACAGGGCGCGATGGCCGGGGCGGTGTCTACGGTTCCGTAACAGGAGACCCTCGCCCCCCTCTGCGGGCTGGGGTCATTTCTAACTGGTCACATGGACCGACGGCGGTTAGATTCACCCCCGGCTTCCGGCGAACCCCCTGGACAACCTGTCGCGGAAACCTCCCGACCACAGACAGGACGCCGATTCCGTTTCCGCATCGCGGACATTTACGCTCACCGGCATGACCCCTCAGCCCAACCCCCAGGCCGGCGCCGCCGTGAAGGCCGCGGACCGCGCGCACGTGTTCCACTCCTGGTCCGCGCAGGAGCTCATCGACCCGCTCGCCGTGGCCGGCGCGGAGGGGTCGTACTTCTGGGACTACGACGGCAGGCGCTACCTGGACTTCACCAGTGGGCTCGTCTACACGAACATCGGCTACCAGCACCCGAAGGTCGTCGCCGCGATCCAGGAGCAGGCCGCGACGATGACCACCTTCGCGCCCGCCTTCGCGATCGAGGCCCGCTCGGAGGCGGCCCGGCTCATCGCCGAGCGGACGCCCGGGGACCTGGACAAGATCTTCTTCACCAACGGCGGCGCGGACGCCGTCGAGCACGCGACGCGCATGGCCCGGCTGCACACCGGCCGCCCCAAGGTGCTCTCCGCCTACCGCTCGTACCACGGCGGTACGCAGCAGGCGATCAACCTCACCGGGGATCCCCGCCGTTGGGCCAGCGACAGCGCCGCGGCCGGGGTCGTGCACTTCTGGGCGCCCTTCCTGTACCGGTCCCGTTTCTACGCCGAGAC
Organism: Streptomyces colwelliae; assembly: GCF_048158785.1. Taxonomy (NCBI): domain Bacteria; kingdom Bacillati; phylum Actinomycetota; class Actinomycetes; order Kitasatosporales; family Streptomycetaceae; genus Streptomyces; species Streptomyces colwelliae. The sequence continues at coordinate 1,953 of NZ_JBLTJC010000216.1, forward strand.
CGAGGCGCAGGAGTGCGAGCGCGCGCTGGAGCACCTGGAGACGACGATCGCCTTCGAGGGTCCCGCCACGATCGCCGCGATCGTCCTGGAGACCGTTCCGGGGACCGCCGGGATCATGGTGCCGCCGCCCGGTTATCTCGCCGGGGTCCGTGAGATCTGCGACAAGTACGGGATCGTCTTCATCCTGGACGAGGTGATGGCCGGGTTCGGGCGGACCGGTGAGTGGTTCGCGGCCGATCTGTTCGACGTCGTACCGGACCTGATGACCTTCGCGAAGGGCGTGAACTCCGGGTACGTGCCGCTCGGCGGTGTCGCCATCTCCGGCGCGATCGCGGACACCTTCGGCAAGCGGCCCTACCCGGGCGGCCTGACGTACTCCGGGCACCCGCTGGCCTGTGCCGCGGCCGTCGCGACGATCAACGTCATGGCCGAGGAGGGGGTCGTAGAGAACGCGAAGACCCTTGGTACGACCGTCGTCGAGCCCGCGCTGCGGGCGCTGGCCGAGCGGCACCCGAGCATCGGCGAGGTGCGCGGCGTCGGGATGTTCTGGGCGCTGGAGCTGGTGAAGGACCGGGAGACGCGCGAGCCGCTGGTGCCGTACAACGCGGCCGGTGAGGCGAACGCGGCGATGGCCGCCTTCGGGGCCGCCGCCAAGCAGCAGGGGCTGTGGCCGTTCATCAACATGAACCGCACCCACGTCGTCCCGCCGCTCAACGTGACCGAGGCCGAGCTGAAGGAGGGCCTCGCGGCTCTGGACGCGGCGCTCTCCGTCGCGGACGAATTCACCGCGTAAAACGGCGTGTAATTCGGCGCCGAATACACCTCTTAGCACCCGGAATGGGCGGGTCCGTTCAACTGGTGCCCGCATCCGGGCAGGACGGGAACCCGAACGCGTAAGGTGGCGTGCTCGTAGACATATACGAGTACGCCATCGAACGCGACGAGGGAGACGCCCCGACGATGCCCGGAGGAAGCAGCGGCAGCGGCGCCGTGACCCGCAGCACCCTGCGGCAGCAGATCGCCGACGCGCTTCGCGACGAGGTCCTGGCCGGCCGGCTCCAACCCGGTCAGGAGTTCACGGTGAAGGAGATCGCCGAGCAGTACGGCGTCTCCGCGACTCCGGTCCGGGAAGCTCTCGTCGATCTCTCCGCGCAGGGACTCCTGGAAGCCGACCAGCACCGCGGCTTCCGCGTCCACGAGTACTCGGTGGCCGACCACCGCGGGATGATCGAGGCCCGCGCCCTGGTCACCGAAGGCATGTTCCTGGCCCTCATCGAGGGCCACCCCGTCTTCGACCGCACCGACGACCCCCGTACGGTCGCCGCGCTCGCCGGTGTCCGCCGCCGCGGCGAGGAGGCGCAGCGCGCCGCCGACGCCGGTGACCTGACCGTCCTGATCGGCTACGACCTGCGCTACTGGCGCGAGTTGAGCGCCATGTTCGGCAATCCCTACCTCGGCGACTTCCTGCACCGGCTGCGCGTGCAGTCCTGGGTGTGCACGGTGCAGCATCTGCGCCGGGTGAGCGATCTGCGCGGCCGGCTGTGGTCCGAGCACACCGAACTGGTCGACGCCCTGGCGCGCCGCGACACCCCGGCCGCGCGCTCGATCGTCCTGGCGTACAACAAGCACTCCCTCGACCTCATCGAGCGGCTGGCCGCCCGGTGACCGGACCGGAAAGGGCCACTCCGGCCGTGGACAGTGCCTCCGTGGACCCCGGTCTCGCCGTAGACCTCAGTGTCGTCGTGCCCGCCTACAACGAGGAACAGCGGCTCGGGCCGACGCTCGACGCGATCACCACGTACCTGGGCGACAACGAGGGCCGCTTCGGCGACTGGGAGATCATCGTCGCCGACGACGGCTCCGACGACGGGACCCGGGACGTCGTCATCTCCCGCGCCGACCCGCGCGTGCAGTTGGTCACCAGCCCCCGCAACCGCGGCAAGGGCCACGCCCTGCGCCTCGGGGTCGCCGCCACACGCGGGCACCGGGTGCTGGTCACCGACGCCGATCTGGCCGCGCCCATCGAGGAGTTGGAGAAACTCGACAAGGAGCTGAGCGAGGGCCGCGCGGCCGCGATCGGCTCCCGCGCCGCGCCGGGCGCGACGATCGAGAGCCACCAGCATCCGATACGCGAACTCCTGGGCCGCGCCGGCAACTTCCTGATACGCCAGGCCGCGGTGCCCGGCATACGCGACACCCAGTGCGGCTTCAAGCTCTTCGAGGGCGACCGCGCCCGCGAGGCCTTCGCCGCCTCCCGCATCAACGGCTGGGGCATCGACGTGGAGGTCCTCCAGCACTTCCGCCGCGCGGACTGGGAGGTCGCCGAGGTCCCGGTGCGCTGGGCCCACCAGTCCGGCTCGAAGGTACGGCCCCTCGACTACGCCAAGGTCCTCACCGAACTCGGCCGCCTCCGCGCCCGCTCCCTGCGCCCGGTCGACGTCCTGGTCGTCATCCTGTTCCTCCTGATGTCGATCGGCCTCTACTCGGGCCGCCTCTTCGACCCGGACCACCGCTACCTGGTCGACTCGCTCCAGGACCAGAACCAGTGGGAGTGGTTCTTCGCGGTCACGGCCGACAACGTGGCCCACCTCCACAACCCGTTCTTCTCGAACCTCCAGGGCTTCCCCGACGGCGTGAACCTCATGGCCAACACGGTCATGCTGGGCCTGTCGGTGCCCTTCGCGCCCCTCACCCTGCTGGCCGGCCCCGCGGTCTCGCTCAGCGTCTGCATGATGCTCGGCCTCGCGGCCACGGCCGCCGCCTGGTACTGGCTGATCGTGAAGCGCGTCGTACGGCAACGGGCCGCGGCCTTCGTCGGCGCCTCCCTCGCCGCCTTCGCCCCGCCGATGGTCAGCCACGCCAACGCGCACCCGAACTTCGTCATCCTCTTCATGATCCCGCTGATCATCGACCGCGCCCTGCGCCTGTGCGCGGGGACCCGGGTCGTCCGCGACGGCGTCGTGCTCGGCGTGCTGGCGGCCTACCAGATCTTCCTCGGCGAGGAGCCCCTGCTCCTGGCGTCGATCGGCATGGTCCTGTTCGCGGCGTCGTACGGAGTCATCCGCAGGGACGTGGTGAAGACGTCCTGGCGCCCCCTGCTGAAGGGCCTGGCCATCGCGGCCGGGGTCTGCGCGCCGATCATCCTGATCCCGCTCTACTACCAGTTCATGGGCCCGCAGAGCTACAAGAGCGTCCTGCACGGCGACAACGCAGGCAACAGCCCCCTCGCCCTGCTCTCCTTCGCCGAACGCTCCCTGATCGCGGGCAACGAGGTCCGGGCCGACGCCCTCTCCCTCAACCCCACCGAGCAGAACGCCTTCTACGGCTGGCCGCTCGTCCTCCTCGCCTTCGCGATCGTCGTACGACTGTGGGAGCACGCCCTCGTCAAGGCGCTGGCGTTCACGGCGGTCGCGGCGGCGGTCCTCTCCATGGGCCCCAAGATCCGCATCCCGCTCACGGACACGGTCTACCCCGGCCCCTGGGCCCTGCTCGCCCACAAGCCGCTCTTCGAGTCGGTGATCGAGGGCCGGGTCGCGATGGTCTGCGCACCGGCGCTGGGCATGCTGCTCGCGATAGCGGTGGACAAGCTGGCGGCGACACGGCAGATAGGCACGCAGTACATCGGTCTGCTCGCCGTGTGCATGGCCGTGATCCCGATCATCCCGGCACCGCTCAAGGCGGTCGACCGGGCAGCGGTGCCGGCCTTCTTCACGGACGGCACCTACAAGTCGTACGTCCGCGCCGGCGAATCCCTCGTCCCGGTCCCGCTCGCCGACCCGGGCGCCGCGGAACCCCTGCACTGGCAGACGGCGTCCGGCCTCGGCTTCAAGATGCCGGGCGGCTACTTCAACGGCCCCTACGGCGACGACCGCATCGGCATCTACGGCGCCTCGCCCCGCTACACCTCCAACATGCTGCGGGACGTGCGCTACACCGGCGTCATCCCCACCATCGGCAAGAACTGGCAGGCGCAGGCCAGGACGGACTTCGCGTTCTGGCACGCGGGCGCGCTGGTGCTCGCGCCGCAGCCCAACGACGACAAGCTCCGCACGGCCGTGGACAAGCTGGTCGGCAAACCCGGTAAGTGGGTGGCCGGCGTGTGGGTATGGGACCTGCACGAGGGGAGCTGACCCGGGCCGCACCGACTACTCTTCCCCCTACTCTTGCCTGACCACCATGCGAGATCCACGCTGCGCAGCGAGTAACCGAGGAGCCCCCTTTTGGCCTGTGACCTGTGGCTGGTCCCGCTCGTCGACGTGTTGTGCCACACCCCCGACAATCCGTTCGCCGACGAACTCGCGCTCTACAACTCCCTGTTGGCCGAGGCCGGACTCCCTCCGGTGCCGGTGTACCAGTACATGCCGGGCCTGTCCGGCGAGGTCGCCCCGGTGGCCGGCTTCGACTACGACGCGCTGCACTTCCTGCGCCGGGCCTACCTCCTCCAGGTCTGCGGTCTCCCGGTGACGCCGGTCGACGAACTGGGCGGCGACTACGAACAGCTCCTGGAGATGTTCGAGACCACGGCCCAGCAGTCCCACCTGGTCTGGCACTACGACCACGCGGGCGCGTACGTCCCCGTCGACTTCCCGCACCCGCTCGCGAACGACGAACTCCTCGCCGGCGGCGGGCCCTTGGGCTCCTCCCAAGCCCTCCTCCGTGAGCTGGAGTTCGTGGCCCCGACGATCGGCATCGACCCGGCGAACCCGCCGTCACCCCCGGAACCCCCCTCCGCTCCCACGGAGTTGGAGGAGCCGGCCGTAGCCGCGCCGTACGATCCCAGCCCCTTCGCCCGGGAGCGCCATGTGTGGCTGGGCCTGCACGCGGCGGCGACGCGCAGCCTGGCGCAGGGCTCGATGATCGTGTTCAGCTAGTACTCCACGATCCGGCTCACGCCCCTCCCGGCTAGACGGCGGTGCGTCCGGCGTCGGCCGCAAGGGTGGCGCCGGTGAGGTAGCTCGCGCGGTCCGAGGCGAGGAAGAGGATCACCTCGGCGATCTCACGCGGGGCCGCGAGCCGGCCGAGCAGGGTGGTCTTCGCGAACTGCACGGCGTTCTCCTCACCCATGTTCGCCAGGACCATGTCGGTCCGCGTGGGACCCGGCGCGACGGTGTTCACGCGCACGCCCGCCGGACTGAACTCGGCCGCCCAGGTGCGCGTCAGCGACTCCAGCGCGGCCTTGGTGGCGCTGTAGACGGACAGCCCGGGCAGGCCGATCCGGGCGGCCATGGTGCTGACGTTGACGATGGAGCCGGAGCCCTTGGCGATCATCGCGGGAACCAGGGCCGCGGTGAGGAGGTACGGGGCGCGGACGTTGGCCGCGAGGGTCTCGTCGAGCGTGCCTGGGTCCTGGTCCACGGTCGGCGCTCCGGGGAAGATCGCCGCGTTGTTGACCAGGATGTCGACGGGCCCGGCCGCGTCGGCGAGGCGGCGCAGCGCGGCCGGATCGGTGAGGTCGGCGGCGACGAAGCGCGCCCTGCCACCGGCGTCCGTGATCGACCGTACGGTCGCGGCCCCGCGCTCGACGTTGCGTCCGGAGACGACGACCTCGGCGCAGGCCGCGGCCAGTAGCCGTGCCGTCTCGGCGCCGATGCCACCCGTCGAGCCGGTGACGAGGGCGACCTTGTCGGAGAGTTCCATGGCGATTCCTTCCAGGAATGGGTTGTGCGACCCACACTGGTCCGAAAAAAATGGGTTGTCCAATCCAGAATCTGCTAGCGTTGCGGGCATGAGTACCGAGGTACGCCGGTCCCCCGAGAAGAAGCTGACCCGCAAGGGGCAGGAGACCCGGCGCCGGATCGTGGCCGCCGCCGCGCAGCTCATGTACGAGCGGGGCGTGACCGAGGCGACCCTGGAGGACGTGCGGGCGGCCGCCGGGGTGAGCGGCTCGCAGATCTACCACTACTTCGCCGACAAGCAGGAACTGCTGCTGGCCGTGATCGAGTTCCAGACCGAGGCGGTGCTGGACATGCAGAAACCGCTCTTCGCCGGGCTCGACACCATGAAGGGCCTACGGCAGTGGCGGGACGCCCTGGTGGAGTACCAGCTCCGGATGCAGTGCCGCGGCGGCTGCCCGATAGGCTCCCTCGGCAGCGAGATCGCCGAGACCAACCCCGAGGCACGGCTCGCCGCGGCCAGCGGCTTCCTGCGCTGGGAGTCGGCGATCCGCGGCGGCCTCCAGGCGATGCACGACCGCGGTGAACTCGACACCGACCCCGACGACCTCGCCCTCGCGACGCTCGCCGCGCTCCAGGGCGGCCTTCTGCTCACCCAACTACAGCGCCAGGTCAGGCCGTTGGAAGTGGCGCTGGACGCGATGCTCGACCACATCGAGGCGCACCTGAAGCTCACCTGAGGCGAGCGCGAGGGGTGCCGGTTCCGTTGCGTCGGCCGGTGGTCTCAGCCGGTGGTGCGGGAGCTGTCCTCGGCCGCCGTCGCCATGTCCTGCGTGCCGATGACGCCGAGCAGTTCGAGCTGGGCGGCGCCCTCGGTGCCGGGCGGGGCCGTGAACCACAGGACGCGCTGGCGGCCGTCCTCGCTGAACAGGCTGTGGCAGTCCAGCTCGATGACGCCCAGCGCGGGGTGCACGATGCGCTTGTGATCGGTGCGGCGCAGACCCACGTCGTGGGTGTCCCACAGGGCGGCGAACTCCGCGCTGCGCCGCCGCAGCGCGGCCGTCATCCACGGACCTGTACGCCAAGATCTTCGGCGACGGCGCCCGCGCCACCACGCTCGTCCTGGTGGAGGAAGTCGCCGACGCGGGCTGGGGCATCGGCGGCGTCCTGACCCTCGCCAAGATCCAGGGAACGCCGCAGCAATGAGGACCCGGTCCCGAGTGAGGACCTAACGGACCTTGGTCAGACCGCTCGTGACGTCCTCCGCGTTCATCACCGGGGTGTAGGTCAACTCGGCGCCCAGGTTGAGGAAGAGCGGCTCACTGATCGACGGGATGTCGGAGGGGTCCGCCAGGTCGAAGAACAGGAACGCGGTGCGCTTGCCGTTCTCGGCGGTGAAGTAGGCCGCCTCGGGCTTGATCTGCTCCAGGGTCTCCTGCATCAGCTTCCCGAGAGTCCCGTTCCGGATGGCGTCGTTCCCCTTCTCCGTGTCCATGGACGCTTTCAGCATCATGCGCATCGCAGTCACCTTCTCCTGGTCGGCGTGCGCGGGGTGGACACATTCAGGATATGCCCGAACAAAGGGGGCGTCCCGGTGGGGGCGCCCCCTTTCCGTTCACCGCTGGTGCGGCAACCGGATCGTCCGCACGAGAGGCATGTCCGCGTACGCGTCAGGGTCGACGGTCACGACATGCCGCCCGTCGGGCCAGTCGACGGTCGGCCGGGACAGGTGGATCGCATGACCGAGCCGCCACTCCACCCCGTCGCGCAGCAGCGCACCCACGGTGGACGCCCCCGAGAAGTCCAACTCGACGATCTCCACGGCGGGCAGAGCCCCGATGTGCTCGGCGAGCCCCTTGCGCATGCCGTCGGCAGCGGCCAGGCACAGCGCGGGAACGTAGACGTGCCGGGTGGGCCCGTGCTCGGTGTTCGAGACGAACTGCGAGGCGAGTGAGTTCCCCGAACCGAGCGCCAGCAGGGCGGACTCGTCGAAGACGACGCCGGTCGATCCGGCCTTCGCCCCGCTCACAGACTGTCCACGGGCCGGCCGGCCTCAAGGTCCTGCCAGACCTTCTCCGCCCGGTCGTGATCCTCGTCGGTGAGCGTCACCCCGAAGTGCGTCTCGCAGTACGCCTTGGTCTCCTCGTACCGCTTCCGCAACTCCTCCTGCGTGGGCGTTGCCCCCGCCAGCTCGGCGATGAGATCGCGCATGGTCATCCCGCGCTCACGCGCCAGCACCATGAGGCGGTCACGGACAGCGGGGTCGACCTTGACGGTGGTGTCAGCCATGACGAAAGTATACTGCCGGTATACCTTCTCGGCCCTGTCGAGCACTGCAGTCATCGCATGCCTTTCGGTTGGGGTGACCCGGCTGCACGGGCGTGCGGCCGGGAGTCTGTGGAGCGCTTAAGCGAGCGCGGCCCGCCCCTGCAACAACGCACGAGCCAGCGCGCCTCCGCGCTGCGCGGCCTCGCGGTAGCCGGAGGCGCCGGGCTTGCGGGATTCGACTCGGACGGTGGTGACCGGCGAGGCCGTGGGGGCCGCCGGGCATTTCCGGCGGAGGCGGTTCTCGACGATGGCGCCGGGCGAGTACATCCGACGCGGCAGCCCGTCCGTCAGAGCCGCCCTCACCTGGACGCTCGTCGCACCCCGGTCCCACCACTCCTCGACCAGCGGCGCGAGCCGCGCAGCATCGGCGGCACCGAGCGTGAGCCGGGGCTCGGTCCGCCCCAACGAGCCGAGCAGCTTCGCGGCGAGCGCGGTGCGCTCGCTCAACTCGGCCTGGGGCGGCGGGGAGGGAGGTTCTTGTTCCCTGGTTTTTTCTCCCGAAGGGAGAGCGTCCGACGGTGCGAGGGCCGACTCGCCGGAGGCCAGGTTCTCGACTTTTTCTTCTTCACCCGCAGGCGGCTCGTCCTCGTACGGAGTGTCGAAAACCTCGTACACGGTGAAGAGTTGGCCGCTCTCCGGGTTCTTGCGCACCACGCGCCGCAGATACCGCGAATCCTCCAGCTCATGCAGGGCGGCGGCGATCCGCGACCGCCCCTCCTTGCGCTGATCGGCGAGCGTCCTGATGGTGACGCGGGCCTCGCTCGGGAGGCTCAAGAGGTACGTCAGTACGCCTACCGCGCACCAGGAGATGCTCCGGTCACGGAGAAGAGCGTTGGAGAAGACTGAAAAGGCGCGCGTGGGCGTCGTACGATGGATGCGCATCGGGAGTTGTGGCTCCAGGTGTCGGGCCCCCGGGTGTTAGCGCACCGCGGGGGCGTTTTCGTTGGCGTGACTCTATGCGCACGCAAAGCGACGAACGCAAGCCGTAACCGGCTTTTCCTGAGCGGGAGTTGGCGTTCTTCACTCCTGAGGGTGAAGGGCGGTCCGTAGCAGCAGCGTGTGGACGAAATGGTCCGGTGCCGTCGGGCGGTAGCGCCAAGTCAGGGGCCAGGTATGGCCGTTGAGGGCCGGTACCGGGATGTACGAGATGTGGTTCGGGCCGGCGGTGAGGCGGGTCACTCCGGGTGGCCATGGGCGGTGGGACGTGCTGCCGACCGGGACCAGGAAGTAGACCGCCCTGTTGCCCGTCGCCTCCTCCACGACCGGGCCCGGCGCCCCTCCCGTCATGCGCGCGAGCCTGTCCGCGAGGTCTCTGCCCTCGTCGCCGTCCACCCGCACCGCGTCGAACTGGACCCCTGCCTTGCGGAGTTGGATGCCGGTCGCGGGGATCCATTTCAGGTCACTTTGCGTATCCATGCGGATAGTTTCGGCGGGTCCGGCTAGCGTCTTCCATAACTCTGAGTCGACTGTCCGCGACGGTTGGACACGGGCGCGGAGTATTGGTGACCGGTTGAGTTCGGTTGAGTCCGGGGGTGACCGCGATGGCGCGGGCGGAGAACAAGTCGGAGGCGGGTGGTGCGGCGCATGTCGTCGCCGCCCTGGCGAAAGCGCTGCGTGAGCAACAGGGGTTCACACAGACTGAGTTGGGCAAGATGATCGGTTACACCGGTTCGGCGATCAGCGCGATGGAGACGTGCGCGCAGCCCGCGAGCGACGACATGCTCGTCAAGCTGGAGGAGAAGGTCGGGGCTGGGCTCGGGGTCTTCGACAAGGCGCGCAAGTGGATGCTGCTGGAGAAGTACCCGGTCCGGTTCCGTGGGTTCGCAGAGATCGAGGCAGGGGCCATCACGATCTCGTCGTACGAGACGCTGGTCGTCGACGGCCTGTTCCAGACCGAGGCCTACGCGCGGGCGTTGATCGGGGGCGGCTATCCGCCGGTGTCCGAGCAGAAGCGGGAAGAACTCGTCGAGGCGCGGCTGGCCCGCAGGAAACTCTTCGACCGGGACCCGACCCCGATGATTGAGCTGATCCTCGAAGAGAGCGTGCTGCGGCGGCCGTTCGGCAGCTGGGACGTACAGCGGGAGCAGTTGCGTTCGCTCGCCGAGGACGCACAGCGGGACAATGTATGTGTTCAGGTGCTGCCGTTGGATCGCGGGCTGCGCGGAACGTACGCGGGGGCCCGTGGCTCCATGAAGCTCGTGGTGACCAAGGAGCACGAGCACGTCGTGTACTTGGAGATCGAGGACCAGGGCATCCTGGTCAGCGATCCGCCGGAAGTGTCCCAACTGACGCACCGCTATGCGAAGATCCGCGCACAGGCTCTGAGCCCCGACGACTCCCTGAGCCTCATCGAGCGGTTGGCAGGAGAAGAGAGATGAGCGGCACCCGCGCCCTGCGGTGGTTCAAGTCCAGCTACAGCGACGGCGGTGGCGGGAACTGCGTCGAAGTCGCCTACGACTGGCGCAAGTCCTCGTACAGCGACGACGGTGGCGGGAACTGCGTCGAGATCGCCCCCTGCCCCCACTCCCTCCACATCCGCGACTCCAAGAACCCCGACGCCCCGCACCTCACCGTCTCCGGCGAAGCGTGGGCCGCCTTCCTCGTGGGGCGATAGGCCGATCTATGTAGTGTGCGGAAATGACAAGAAGCGAGCAGCTCGCGGACCAGTTGGACTGGTACTGGCGCACCAACCTGCGGCCGCGGCTGGACGGTCTCACCGACGCGGAGTACTTCTGGGAGCCGGTGCGCGACTGCTGGAGCATCCGCCCCCGTGGCACCTCGGCCGCACCGATGTCGGAAGGTTCCGGGGAGTGGACGATGGACTCCGCGCCCCCCGACCTGGTGCCGACGCCGGCGCCGGCGCCGGTGACCACGATCGCCTGGCGGCTGGCGCACATCGTCGTCGACTGCCTGGGCTATCGGGTCGGATGGTACTTCGGCGGCCAGGACTTCGACTCCGGGACATTCGCCTACGCGGGGACCGCCGACGAGGCGCTGAAACAGTTCGACGAGATGTACGGGAGATGGGACGCGGGGGTCCGCGCGCTCTCGGACGCCGACCTGGAGAATCCGCCCGCGGTGGGTCCCGAGCCGTATCCCCTGGAGAACAGGGTCCTGCACGTCAACAGGGAGCTGATCCATCACGGCGCCGAGATCTCCCTGCTGCGCGACCTCTACCTCCGGCAGGACGGACCCGTACCGCACCGCGTATGAACCCGGGGACCAGGGGACCAGGGGACCAGGGGCTTAACGGCCGTAGAAGACCCACAGGGACAAGGTCAGCACCGCGGCCCCGCGTACGGCGATCAGCCCCAGGCGCGCGGTGTTCGGCCGACCGCCCCGGAGCGACCACGTCCACGTCACCGCCAGGGACGCCGCGAGCACGAGGACAAGCGTCAACTCGGGCCGCGCGTAAGGGTCGTCGCGCCAGGGCCAGAGCAGGAACGACCACCACATCACCGCCGCCGTGGTGAGCACGGACTCCAGGACCAGGGCGATGCGGGCCTCACCCCGCCCCAGGACTTCCATGGTCATCCGTGCTCCTCACGCTCGGTGCCGAAGGCAGGTCCGGAGTCTAGAAGACCGCCGTACCCGCCTGCGTCAGCTTCCAGTTGGTCGCCGCGAAGGCCGTCGGGTCGATGGAACCCTTGGCCGTGGCGTAGGCGATCATCAGGTCGCGGACCTGGTTGGTGGAGCTGTAGGCCGTCTCCGCGGCGGCGATGTGCGGGTAGCCGCTGCCGCCGTTGGCGCGGTAGTTGTTGACCGCCACGACGAAGACCTGGTCGTCGGCGACCGCCGTGCCGTTGTAGGTCAGGTTCTTGATGCGGGAGCCCTCGGCCGCCGCGATGTCGATCTCGTAGTCGACGCCGGCCGCCGTGTCGTACATGTAGTCCCAGAAGCTGTTGGCGTTGGTGAGGGTCGCGGTGTCGACCTTCGTGCCGGCCGGCACCTGGTGGTAGTACTTCGCCGCGAACTCCAGGTAGTCCTTGAGCTGGGCGCCGGTGAGCTTCTTGCCGTACAGCGTGTTCTCGTAGATGTAGAGACCCGCCACGTCACGGATGGTCACGTCGCCCGCCGGGATGGTGGCCGTACGGCTGAAGCACGCGGCCACCGAGATCAGCGGGAGCGCGGCGTCCGCCGTGGACAGGCCCGACTTCACCGCGTCCATCTGGACCTGGTGGATGAAGTCGATGGCGGGGACGTCCTTCCAGCAGGCCTCCGCCGTCGACATGGCCTCCGTACAGGTGCCGATCGCGGTGTTGACGTACTTGACGACCAACTCGTGGTCGGCGGTGAGGAGTTCGGTGATCCGCTTGTCCTCCGCGACCGTGTTGCTGTTCAGCGTGGTCGCGGTGGTGCCGGTGATCTTCCAGCAGCCGCGCTCCAGTTCCAGCTCGAAGTCGAAGACCGAGAGGCGGTAGCCGTAGCAGTACGGCTCGGAGAGGACGACGTCCTTGCCGGTCTCCTCGTTCTTCACGGTGTACGACGGGACCTCGACGTGCGTGTGGCCGACGAGGATGGCGTCGATGCCGGGGACCTGCTCGGCGACCAGGTTCGACGCGTTCTCCACGTACGGGAGTTCGTCGCCCCACGACGTCGAACCGTCCAGGCCCGAGTGGTCGGTGAGGAAGACGACGTCACAGCCCAGCGCGCGCAGCCGGGGCACGTACTTCTTCGCCTGCTCGACGAGGCCGGTGAAGGTCATCTTCCCGGAGACGTTGTCCTTGTCCCACAGGGCGATGCCCGGGTTGGTGAGGCCGAGGATGCCGACCTTGATGTCGGGCGCCCCGGGCACCTTGATGTGCTTGACCGTGTAGGGCTCGAAGGCCGGCTTCAAGGTCTTCGCGTCCAGGGCGTTGGCGCCGAGCAGCGGGAAGTGGCACTGCTTCTCGAAGGTGCGGACGACCTCGATGCCGTAGTTGAACTCGTGGTTGCCGAGGGCGGCGGCGTCGTAGCGCATCTCGTTCATGGCGATCGCCATGGGGTGCTTGGGGCCGCGCTTGCCGTCGGTGCCGGTGATCGGGTCGACGCTCGCGTAGTACGACGCAAGGGACGTGCCCTGGATGATGTCGCCCGCGTCGACGAGGAGCACCCGGCCCTCGCCCTTCTCCGCGCGCAGGTTCTTGACGAGGGTGGCGATCCTGGCGATGCCGTACGTGTTGCCCTTGGAGTCCACCGGGGCCGCGTTGGTGTAGTAGTCCCAGTTGAAGACGTGGCTGTGCAGGTCGGTCGTGCCCAGGATGGAGAACGACCAGGTCTTCTTCGGCTTCGGCTTGGGCGTGGGCTTCGGGTGACGGTCGGCGGCCTCGGCCGGGGTCACCGCCGCCGTCCCCGCGACGGCCGCGACAGCGCCGGTGACGGCTGACTTCTGCACGAACTCACGGCGATTCATGGGATTGACGGGCATTCAGGACTCCTGGAAGGGCGGAAAGAGCGGGTGTGGCATGCGGGGCGCGGCGGGCTACCCGCGTAGATGCTGGCCTCCACCTGTTACCGGCGTAACCACGGACAGCCCAAGGGCCGGTCAAGGTTTCCCAAGACCGGCCCAAGTACCTCGATCAGGCGCGGCTCGATCGCCGCTCAACCGCCGCTCTAGATGAACGAGTTGATCTCGATCGTCTCCGTCCGCCCCGGGCCGACCCCGATCGCGGAGATCGGCGCGCCCGACATCTCCTCCAGTGCCTTCACGTACGCCTGCGCGTTCTTCGGGAGGTCCGCGAAGGTCTTGGCCTTCGTGATGTCCTCGCTCCAGCCGGGCAGGGTCTCGTAGATCGGCTTCGCGTGGTGGAAGTCGCTCTGCGAGTACGGGAGTTCCTCGACGCGCTTGCCGTCGATCTCGTACGCCACGCAGACCGGGATCTCCTCCCAGCCGGTGAGGACGTCGAGCTTGGTGAGGAAGAAGTCGGTCAGGCCGTTCACGCGGGTCGCGTAGCGGGCGATGACCGCGTCGAACCAGCCGCAGCGCCGGTCACGGCCGGTGGTGACGCCCCGCTCGCCGCCGATGCGGCGCAGCGCGTCGCCGTCCGCGTCGAAGAGTTCCGTGGGGAACGGGCCCGAGCCGACACGGGTCGTGTACGCCTTCAGGATGCCGATGACCCGGCTGATCTTCGTCGGGCCCACGCCCGCGCCGGTGCAGGCGCCGCCCGCGGTCGGGTTCGACGACGTCACGAAGGGATACGTGCCGTGGTCGATGTCCAGGAGGGTGCCCTGGCCGCCCTCGAAGAGGACCACCTTGTCGTCGTCCAGCGCCTTGTTGAGGATCAGGACGGTGTCGGCGACGTACGGCTTGAGGCGGTCCGCGTAGGACAGCAGCTCCTCGACGACCTGCTCGATGGCGATCGCGCGCCGGTTGTAGAGCTTGGTGAGCATCTGGTTCTTGATGTCGAGGGACGCCTCGACCTTCTGGGTCAGGATCGACTCGTCGTAGAGGTCCTGGACCCGGATGCCGACACGGTTGATCTTGTCCGCGTAGGTCGGGCCGATGCCGCGGCCGGTGGTGCCGATCTTCCGCTTCCCGAGGAAGCGCTCGGTCACCTTGTCCACCGTCACGTTGTAGGGCGTGATGATGTGAGCGTTACCGCTGATCAGGAGCTTGGACGTGTCGACGCCGCGCTCGTTCAGTCCGTTCAGCTCGGAGAACAGGACCGACGGGTCGACGACGACACCGTTTCCGATGACCGGAGTGCACTCCGGTGTGAGGATCCCGGAAGGGAGCAGGTGAAGGGCGTACTTCTGATCGCCCACGACTACCGTATGGCCGGCGTTGTTGCCGCCCTGGTAGCGCACCACATAGTCGACGGACCCACCTAGCAGGTCCGTCGCCTTTCCCTTGCCTTCGTCACCCCACTGAGCACCGAGCAGCACAAGTGCGGGCACGCGCGTACACCCCTTCCGGGCGGGGCATGTCCAAGGTCAGGGGCGTACGCGGCACGTGTGTGCCTCGCACGCCAGCGACCCTCGTCGGTCGCGACCCGTCGGACCGGATGCCCCGGAATAGACGAAGCCCCTGGCGCAATAGCGCAAGGGGCTCTTGCACAAAGATGCTACCCGAGGAAGCGAGGCATGGCCGAGGTGGCGACTTTCGCGACTTCCGATCAGCTGCTGATCGTCATCGATCCGGCCGCCCGGCGCACCGACGCGGAGTCCGTCCGTATCGCGAAAGACGTGCTCAGCGCGGGTGCGGCGACGAAGGTGTGTATGCCGGAGGGGCCCGAGGAATTCGCCCGGGTCCTGGCGCGGCGGGGGTCGCGCCGGCCGGTGGTGGTCGGCGACGACCGGGCGCTGCTGCGGGCGGTGTCCCTGCTGTACCGGCAGCGGGAGCTGGCCGGATGTGCGCTGTCGATGGTGCCGGTGGGGGGTGGGCTGTCCCTGGCGGGGGCGCTGGGCGTCCCCACGGGGGCGGTCGCCGCGGCGCGCGCGGTGCTCGACGGGGTCGTACGGCGGATGGATCTTCTGGTGGACGACAGTGACGGGGTGGTGCTCGGCGCCTTGCGGATTCCCTCGCTGCCTCCGATGCGGGAGGCTCCGCCGGTGGATCAGGAGGATGCGGTGACGGCGTCGTCCTCGTCCGGCTCCGGCTTCGGTTCCGGGTCTGGCTCCGGGCATGCGTCGTGGTTGCGGACGTGTCAGTCGCTGGTGCGGACGCTGGTGCCGGTGCGGCCGTCTCGGGAGCCGCTCGCCGGTGTGACCCGGCTCGGGCCCGCTCGGCTGCGGGTCGAGGTGGACGGGGTGACGCTGGTGGATCTCGACCAGCCCGTGGAGGGGGTGTCCGTGACGCCCCGGCGCGGAACTGGCCGCCGCCACGATCGGAGCCGCCGGTGCCGTGCTCCCGGACGACCTCGGCGAGCGGACGATGATCGGCGACGCGGGGGCTCACGCCCTGGGCGCGGTGCTGGGT